>NZ_LZHP01000099.1:0-9285 GCF_001690605.1 Gilliamella sp. Nev6-6
CTCATACTTATTTTTAATTTTTTATCTATATAATATAAATGGTTAGCTTAATCTAACAAGCAATCAAAATGTATAGCATATTATATACGTAAAATAACCTAACCCTATTTTAGATGAAAATGCACTGTATGTTATCAACTTTTTTGTAAAGTTTTGTTAAGAATGGTATATGATGGATATTAAAATCCGCTAAATTTTTTTAATAATAAATCTAAATTACTAAAAAATAATCAAGCAGATTGGAACAATCTAATATAAAACCTGATTCGCTTCTCAAGTCGTAAATCAATAGATATAATCTATTTAACTGACAATATTTAACTACTTTTTTTCTTCAATAAGTGAAGTATATTAGGCTTATATTTAAAACAAAAGATAAAGGTGAAAAATGTATACTGTAATTTTTGGTCGCCAGGGATGTCCTTATTGTGTTCGTGCTAAAGAACTAGCTGAAAAACTTTCTCAAGAACGTGATGATTTTTCTTATCGTTATGTTGATATTAATGTTGAAGGTATTACTAAAGAAGATCTATCTAAAAATGTTGGTAAACCTGTTGAAACAGTGCCACAAATATTTATTGATGAAAAACCAATTGGTGGTTGCACCGACTTTGAAGCCTATGCTAAAGAACATTTGGGCTTATTTAAAGAGTAATCAAAATTATCAAGAACTAAGCCACCTTTAGGTGGCTTGTTTAAATAGTCATTATTAGCGACCAGGTAGTTTTTTCCATGTAACTTCGTTACGTAAATAAGTTGGTTCTACATCTTCAACATTAATTATTTCGCTTTTTTGCCATTTATTCTTAGCAAGAACAACAAGATCTTGTGCATGAGGCAATAGAATATCGCTTTGTTTTATATTATTCATCATATTAGGATAAGTTTGCCAACCAGTGCCGGCACAATAGCTATCATTAAGAATATGATCTACTTTTTCTATTACTTTTTCAGGTGCAATAACACATTCTGGAATAACCTCGTGCCATTGTTCGTTGCTATAATGATACTGTCCTAAGTAAACTTCATTCATTCTAGCATCAATAGCTGCAATGACATTTGTTGCATTTTGTGTACGATATGCCCCTTGCGCCAAAGTCATCAATGTAGATACCCCTATCATAGGTTTATCAATGCCTAAAGCTAAACCTTGCGCAACACCAATGCCAATCCTAACCCCTGTAAAACTACCAGGCCCTTGTCCAAAAGCAATTGCATCAACTTGAGAAAGAGAACAATCTGATTGTTTAAGGAGCTTATCAACCATTGGCAATATTTGTTTAGTGTGATCGCGAGCAGATACAACAAAATCATGAGTGATTTCGTTATGGTAAAATAAAGCGACAGAACAAGCTTCTGTTGAGGTATCAATAGCTAAGATGGTATTCATTTTTTTCCAAAATAATTTAATTTTTATAAGACTGTTTAGATAACAAGAAATTAATAACTTTATTTATATCCCGTGTTCTTGGCGATGGCGGCAAACTATTAATAAATGTTGCACCGTAAGGCCTCATAACCAAACGATTATCACAAATAATAACCGCACCACGGTCGTTGTGATGACGAATTAATCGTCCGACACCTTGTTTTAAAGTAATAACCGCTTCGGGTAATTGTACATCATAAAATGCATCACCACCTTGCATTTGGCAATCTTCCATGCGAGCTTTAATTAAAGGATCGTCTGGAGAGGTGAATGGTAATTTGTCTATAATAACACATGACAATGTATCCCCTCTAACATCAATGCCTTCCCAAAAGCTGCTTGTTGCAATTAATAAGGCATTACCGCTATGAATAAACTGCTCAAGTAATTTAACTTTACTTGTTTCACCTTGAACTAACACCGGTAATTTTGTTAACTCTCGAAACTGTTTAGCTAAGGCGTTCATCATCGCATAAGAAGTACATAAGAAAAAACAACGACCATTATTTGCTTCAATAACCGGTAGTAAAATATCAACCAATTTTTCAGCATTTCCCTTTTCATTTGGCGATGGGATATAACGAGGGACACACATAACAGTTTGATGCAAATAATCAAATGGACTTTCTAAAATAAGTGAATCAGCATTCGTTAATCCTAAACGTTTAGTAAAATAATCTAATTGGTTATTGACTGATAGCGTTGCTGAAGTAAAAATCCAACTACCTTTTCGTTCTGTTAATAATTCAGTGAATTTATCCGCTACGGATAATGGCGTTAACGCAAAAACAAAATAGTTATGGCTACTTTCATACCAATAACTAAAGCCAGTTACATTTGTTTCCTGCAACCGTTTTAAAAGTGTATTATATTGGTTAATTCGTTCCAAACAGTTATCTAATGTTGAAGAACGCCCTACAGCCAATAGTAAGACCTCATGACAAAAACTTAGAGCGTCTAAAAGATAAGTTAACTCTTTTTTTATCGCTTCTTGATTAAATAAAAAACGTAAATTACCTTTTGGCGATTGTTGATTGATCGCAATGCGTAAATCTTGAGTACATTTTTGTAGTTTGTCTGCACATTGTTGTAATTGTGACATATCTTTAACCTCAGTACGATAACAGAGGTTAATTTCTTTGGACAGATCAAATAGTTGCCTGCTACTTAGTTGTTGCCCAAAATAATGGCAAGCGAGATCAGGGAGCTGATGTGCTTCATCGAAAATCATTACATCAGCTTTAGGGATAAGCTCACCAAAACCTGAGTCCTTTACCACCACATCAGCTAAAAATAAATGGTGATTAACAACGACAATATCTGCATTTAATGCTCGCTTACGTGCTTTAACCACATAACAATCGTTATAATGTTCACAATCACTACCCAAACAATTATCATTCGTACTGGTTAATATCGGCCAAATTGGATTGTCTTCCGTAACAGTTGTACATTTGCTAATATCACCATCTTTAGTTTTGATTGACCAATTTTTTACACGCGCTAAATCAACACGTAAATCTTTATCAAGATCTCCCGCTGCGGCGTATTGATGATATAACCGCTCTAAACAAAGATAATTAGAGCGGCCTTTAAGTAAGGTTATCTTTCCAGAATAATTCAATGCTTTTTTGATAATTGGCAAATCTTTACTAAATAATTGCTCTTGTAAATTTTTAGAGCCAGTTGAAAGTATCACTTTTTTATCACTACGCAATGCGGGTACCAGATAAGCAAAGGTTTTACCAGTACCTGTTCCCGCTTCAACGACAAGTGAATGTTGTTTTTTTATTGATTCTGAGACTTTACTTGCCATGTTTCGTTGTGGCTCTCTTGCCACAAACCCATCAATAGCTTGAGCAAGCAAACCATTTTCTGAAAAATCATCAATCACTTAAAAGATACCTAATAAAAAGATAAGTTCAATACACAAAGCCGGTCGACTAAGAGTTTTAATAGTTGACATATAATACATCAATGACCTAGCCCAAAAGAAATATAATAGCCCGTTAAGTGAATCATTAGCATTATATTCTATATAATGAATCTATCCTTACATTTATTTCTAACAACTAATATTAAATTAGATTACATAACATTCAGAGCTAAATACTAATGCCGTAAACTATTTCGTAAATTTAACCCTTAAATAAATTAAATAGTGTTTTACCGATGCTAAATATTTTTTTTGTTTAAACATCAACCGAGAATAAGCGCGTATTGAGGAGGTTTTTTTGTCGTTATATAAAATTAAAGGATCATTCTTCCACGGAGATTTTTCTAAATAAAGATCATATAACTTAGAACGATAAGGCTGATGCCAAGGTTTGTTCTTTGTTATGTAATGAATTAACACAGTATCCTCAGGAACACTAGAGTCCTCATTACCATTGATTGACAATGCTAACAAATTATTACACTTCTTTGCTAATATAATTCTTTTTTCGCCTACTACTATATTTAATACATCTTGGTCAGGATAATGATATTTTTCGCCACTATTTAATAACTTTAATGTTTTTGAAGTAACATTTTCCTGATACCAAAGTGGTATATTAATTAACATCACACCAGAATTAAAATACGTCCCATAGGTTACATGATACTTTGCGCATTGCGAGTCCTGCATATATGGTTCATCAGCAACAGCCGCAACAATAGCATTATTTAGAGAAATTTCATTGATAAAATCAAATTTTTTTAAGCAAAGCGTATCGCTATCAACATAGAGTAATTTGTTAGTGACATCCTTTAAAATCATAGGCGCAATTAAGCGAACGCATGCCGCAATAGGAAACAGCTCAGTATTTTTTTGATCAACTTTAAATTGTTCATTAATAACATATTCAGTTATAGATGTATTATGGGATTTAATGGCAGCAAATTTTTTTCTATTATTATCAGAAACATTATGGGTAAAAATATGGAAATGAATCTGTTGTTCATTATTATTTTCAATTATTGAAATAATATCTACACCTGCTGATAAAGCATAATTGTCATCGAAACACAAAAGAATATGTAATATACTTTCGTTATCCCAAAAATCACATGAGAGTAAAAAATTCTTTTTATTAATAAATTTATCAACGTTAACCATAACATTACCCCTTAACGTTTTTTGCAAGTTTTATGCTTCAAATAAATCAAATAATATTTGAATGCAGCAAAATATTTATGCTGACTAGCTAGTAATTTTGCATACCGTCTAGTGGTTGATGGTGCGTTTTCATTGGCTAACAATAATTTATCTTTTGCCCATGGAGATAATTCGATATAATGTCGATACAGTGGAGTGATATAAAGTTGGTACCACGGTTTATTACCTGTGACATAATGGATAATTGCGCTATCATTGCTAATAAGATTATCTTCTCCCCCTCCCACAGTAAGTGAAGTGAGTCGATTGAAACGCCTAGGTAAAAATACTGTTTTACCTTGCATTAAAATATTTAAAACATCTTGATCCGCAAACTTGTATACTTTACCACTGTTAATCATTGCAAAGGCTTTTTCAGTAAGATTATTTTGCACCCACATATCTGTATTAATATAAATCATTCCAGCATTAA
Organism: Gilliamella sp. Nev6-6; assembly: GCF_001690605.1. NCBI lineage: Bacteria > Pseudomonadati > Pseudomonadota > Gammaproteobacteria > Orbales > Orbaceae > Gilliamella > Gilliamella sp. Nev6-6. The sequence goes on from NZ_LZHP01000099.1 coordinate 5,002, forward strand.
AGTATTCACCATGAGAAATACCACAGGCAAGACATTGTTTTTCTTGCGTCTTATCAACATCAGGAACTACTGCTGAATATTTATTAGTTAAATCGGTATTAATTAATTCATTGAGATTATCGGTACATAACACATCACAATCTAAATATAAAACTCGAGAAGTAACTTTATTTAGCATTTGTGGGACAATAAATCGTAAACAAGTTGATGCTGAAACATGTAAAACTAATGTATCGGGGTTTATTGAAAAATTATCACTAATTTCATAACAAATTATACTAATATTTTCTTTACTTAATTGATTAAATATTATAATTTTCTCATTAGAAACATTATTAGCAAATAAATGGAACACAAGATTTTTATCAGGATTATTTAAGATTACTGAAGACATAGCAATACCTGCTGGCATTGCATAATTATCATCAAAGCAAAATGCTATATGTAAGGTATTTAATGATTCTATAGTATTATTAAATAATGTTCTAATTTTGCTAATAAAAAGATTTTCTGCCATTTTTTGCCAATTTTTCAACTATGTTAAAGGTTAAAGAACTATTCTATTGTAACATAAGTTAAATTAAACAATGAAGTAATAATCAATTTTATGTTGACATATTAATTTGGTAATGACTAAATAACGCGGTTGAGTTTTTAAAGAGTATTAGAAATGAATAACAGAATTAACATTGCATATTGTACTGATTCAAATTATATTGAGCATGTAGGTGTGTCGATTACCTCTATTATGCTTAATAATATGCATAATAATATTCATTTTCATATTTTTTTATACGATGTATCTCCCAAAGACCAACAAAAATTACAAAAAATTAGCCCATTAATTAATATCTATATTATTCCTTTTGAAGAGCTAGCTAAATATAAAGATCATAAGAGCAATAAAATAACTCATATTAACCGCTCAATGTATATCCGATTATCAGTTCCAAGACTATTATATGGCAAAATTGATAAATTTATTTACTTAGATGCAGATACCCTATGTTTTTCTGATTTATCGCCTATTTTAAATATCAATATAGATTCGGTTATTTGTGCTGTCACACCTGATTCGTTAGATAAAAAGAAGATGTTAAAAAACACAGAAAGGCTTGAACTTACTTCAGAAAGCTATTTTAACTCAGGTTTTTTATACATTAACACTGACAATTGGATTAATTTTGATACGGAGAATAAAGTAAACACAATATTACTATCTGCAAAAACAGAACGTTTAATTTACCCAGATCAAGATGTGCTAAATATAGTTCTACAAAATCAAGTCTCATATATAGATCCTAATTGGAATTACTTATTTACTTGGATGGATGATAAACAAAAGGAAACATTTTTTTATAATAAAAAATCTTTACCCTATATTATTCATTTTACTGGTCCTAGGAAAATGTGGTACACCGAAAATGAAGGTCTTGCACAAAATTTATATACATATTATAAGCATTTTACCCCTTGGGCAAATAGCCCACTAAAATCATATCAGAACAAAATGAGGCCAGTCGATTATAGAGTTTTTTCTGCACAATTTTTTAGGAAAGGTTCCATTTTAAAAGGGATAAAATTTTACATCACTTACTTAATTAAAAAATTACTATATAAATAGATTATGGAAATGATTAAAGGTTCTATCTAATGTTAAAAATAAAAAATTTAAGTATTCCAATTTTAACTAAACAAAACATTTTGGTTGTCGCGTACTTTGCAGTTATTTTGATCGCTTTTTATATTATAAATATTGGTAATTTAAACAATTTTAGTTATACGTTTCTAATCTATATGCTTTTTTTGGCATTTTTCCCAAAAACTAGATGGATAAAATTACCAATATTTGGAATATTCAATTTTATTTTAGCTATAGAATTATTTTTTACTATAAAATATGGTTACGTTTCAAAATCTCTTTTAAAAACAGCTTTAGAAAATGATACAAACCAAAGTTATATAATGATAAAAAATGAACTTGCCACAATCATATTACCTTCTTTATTCTTTTCATTAATTTATACTTATTTTATATATAATAATATTAAAATATCTTTTAAAAATAAAAAATTATATTGGTCTATAATTTTTACTTGTTGTTTTTTCTTGTTTAAGAATACTATATATTACTATTTATCGAACAAAAGGCATATTATTGAATTTCAAGTCGATCCGTTCTTTTCTTTAAACAAATCTATACGTATAAAATATCCGGTAGTGATTGGCAACTCAACCATACTATTAACCTATTATTTAGGATTTACAGAAAAGTATACTGAAACAATTGAGCATGAAAAATTTAATAGCTCAATAAGCAATCCTCATACTCCTATTACTTTTGATAAATATAAGAATATTATTTTTATTTTGGGTGAATCTGCATATCGTGATCGACACAGTATTTACGGATATAAAAAAAATACAACGCCAGAAATGCAAAAAATATTTTCCCAAACCAACGGTTGTATAATAGATAAAGTTCACTCACCAGCATCTATAACTAGAGATGCTATACCAATGTTATTTTCTTTTGCAAAACCCAATAACGAATTACCATTATTAGAAGAAAAGAACATAATTGAAATGGCTAACCTTCAAAATTATAATTCTATATGGATATCAAAAAATCGTGAATCAGGCCCTCATAGTAGTAAATACTCCATAATAGCAAAACTAAGTAATATTTTTATTGAAGGTTTAAATGATGACCTAGCTCTACCAAAGCAATTAGTTGAAACTAACTTTCAAGATAATGAAAAGAACTTTATAGTTATCCATTTAGCTGGAAGCCACAAACCTTATAAACTTGGCTACGACGAGTTAGATATTTTAACCTTACCCAATGGCGATGAATATGATTTAACTATCCATCATACAGATAGAGTCATAAAACAAATTTATATGATTTTGAAAGAAAAATTGGATAATTTTATTCTAATTTATACCCCTGATCATGGAGAAATTGTTAATCTAGGACATGGCCTGTTAAGACAATCAAAAGAATTTAGCAACCAGTTTGAAATCCCTTTGATGATGTACTCGACTTATGACAATTACCCATGTCTAGAAATTGAAAACTATCGTAATCCTACTAAAATGATAAACACATCTAATCTTGTTTACTTATTAAGTAAATTACTCGGCTACTCCGTTAGCATAGATCAATCTTTTATTGAAAACGATTTAATATTATCAGTGGATGGGCAATCATATGAGTACCAAACTTTCATAAAACAATATCAGCACTGACATTGTTTTTACCTCTTTTTGGGAATAATACTAGATTTGGTGTGTCTAAAAAATCATGTCAATTTCTTAGACAAATAAAACGAGTAAAACTTCAAGGCGGTGATAATTTTTCCTTTTTTCAAACAATATTTGGCGTAATGACGTAACCACGACTTTTTTAAAGATAAAGGTCGTTTTGTTGCTTTCCAAGGCGATAAATCAAAATATTTTTTGAACAATTTAGAATCAAACGTTTGATACCATGGTTTATATCCAGTCACATAATGCAATAATACTGTATAGGGCGCTATTAACTGTTCTTCTTTACAGGAAGTGGTTATATGAATTTTTGTATTATATTTAATCGGCAGAAGGCGAGTTTTATTTTCTAATAAAATATTTAAAACATCTTGATCGGCAAACCGATAAATATTTCCATCATTTATCATATTCATACACAAAGATGTCATATTGTTCATGTCCCATTGTTGAGTATTTATTAGCAAAACACCGGCATTAAAATATCTATCAAAGTTGATTTGATATAAATCTTTTATAGTATCCCTCATCACACTATCATCAGGTATTACGCCAGCGACATAATTTTCTAACGCTGAATTATATAGTTTACTAATTGATTTTAGGCATAAAATATCACTATCAAGATATAAAAACTTATCGGTTTGATCTTTTAAAACATCGGGAATAATAAACCTAACACATGACATAGCAGATAAATAACCTAAAACTAATGTTTCCGAATTAATCTGAAAATTGCTATTTAAATAATATATTTTTATCGTGCAAGCACTACTTACTAATTGCTTAAACTTTTTCAAATTATTCGGAGATATGTTATCCACAAATAGGTGAAAGCATAAACATGCATCTGGGTTATTATAAATAACAGAGGAAATTGTCACTCCAGCAGGCATTGCGTAGTTATCATCAAATGCCAATGCAATATGCATTATATCTGATCTTTGCTGATTTGATTTTGAAAGGTTTTGTACTTTACTAATATAAATTTGTTGATTAGACATTTGCTATTTT
>NZ_LZHP01000100.1:0-80816 GCF_001690605.1 Gilliamella sp. Nev6-6
TTCTCTTTCTGCGTTGATGGCTTGATTAAGCGCATCAATATATTGACTGGGCTCAACAATACGCTGCTCATTACGTGCTTTGCCTTTATTGGCATTTGCTTTTAGGTGAGTACTGTCCGTATATAATACCCGACCACTTATCAACCCTTTGGCAATGGCCTGCTCAACAATATTATCAAAAATCTGTTGATAGATTTCACTGTCATTAAACCGACGGCGACGATTTTGACTAAGTGTTGAGGCGTCAATCACTTTTTCGGTTAATCCCATTCCCAGAAACCAGCGGTAAGCTAAATTGACCTGAATTTCCTGAACCAGACGACGTTCACTGGGGATACCGAAAAGATACCCCAATAGCATGATTTTAAACAGTCTGACCGGATCTTCTGCCGGACGACCGTTATTCGGGCAATAAAGTGGTGCTACCGCTTCTCGAATAAATTCAAAATCAATGACTTTAGCTATTTTACGAACAAGATGATTTTGGGGGACAAGCGCATCTAGTGAGATTTGCTCTATTTTTTCTGGTGTCGCTGGAGTTGGTTTTTTTAGCATAGAAGAACTTCTCTTATAGTGGACTCCTCTCTATTAGATCAAAGAACTCGCCAAAAAGCGAGTTCTTTGTCATCAATCTGGAAAGCCACTTTTACAGTGGCTTTTTTAACTTTCTGATAAATTTAGGGATTATTTAAGGTGACTAAGCAAATTAGCAACCGTCCTAATCCCAACTCCTGTTGCCCCTGCTGCCCATAAGGCGGTGGCGCTTTTACGGAATGTTGCTGAACAATCGATATGTAGCCAATTTTTCTGATAATTTTCAATGAAATGTGATAAAAAGGCCGCAGCGGTACTGGCTCCTGCAGTATTAGGCAATCCTGAGTTTGCCATATCGGCAAACGATGATGGGAATTGAGAACGGTGAAATTCTGTTAATGGTAATCGCCAGAATGCTTCATTTTCAATATTGCTACTAGCTAACAATTGGTTAGCAAAGTTATCATCAAATGTAAGTAATGATTGATAATCATTACCCACCGCAATTTTTGCCGCACCTGTAAGGGTTGCGCAGTCAATAATATAATGTGGTTTATCATTATCGGCACGAATTAAACCATCAGCTAACACAAGGCGTCCTTCAGCATCGGTGTTATTAACTTCTACCGTTTTACCGTTACGGTAATGAATAATATCGCCTAATTTAAATGCATTACCGCTCACTAAATTATCGGCACAACACAAATAAAGCTTGATACGCTGATTTAACCCTCTTGCAATTGCCAATGCTAAAGCGCCCGTTACTAGCGCAGCGCCCCCCATATCAGCGCGCATTGATTCCATAAAGCTACTTGGTTTTAAGCTATAGCCACCAGAATCAAAGGTAATGCCTTTACCCACTAAACAAGCAACAATTGGCGCTTTAGGGTTTTTAGTCGGATTATAATCAAGTTCAAGAAAAGCGGCAGGTCTATCTGATCCCTTACCTACCGTATAGATCCCCATATAATTGTGTTCTTTTAAAGCTTCGCCTGAAATAATTTTATGAGCCACATCAGACGAGTAAGTGCTAATTAAATTAGCAGATCTTGCCGCTAACTCAACAGGGCTTAATGTCTCGGCTTGCTCATTAACAATATCCCGACACCAATCAATAATCGCTAAGCGATGTCCCAATTCTTGTTCGTCTTTAGTATCAAGTTTTGGTCCAATTACTTCAGCGCTTTTTTTGGCATTACGATAACCTAACCAAAAATGCCAACAAGCTTCAAGATCCCAATCTTCGCCAACTAACTTAACCGAATTGATTTCTTGGCTATCTAACTTTCGCCCTGCACGTTGAATCATATCCAAACGACGTTCAGCTTTATAGTGAATAGTAATAGTTTTATCTGAGAAGCTCAGCAGTGCGTCTTTTCCCCACTGGGTTGGAGCCTCTTGATTAGAAAGCAAAATCGATAACATTGACATAGTAAGTACCTTAATCATTTATGAATCAGAAACAATGGATTAATTCTAATCAGAAACATGTTAATATAGCAAGTAAAGTTAAGCATAAATAAGGATTAGTCATGAATTGTATTGTACCAATAAAAAATGGAATTAATTTTCGCGATTTAGGCGGTATTAAAACAATCGACGGTCGCCAAATTCGCTCTGGCATGTTATACCGTTCAGGTGCCTTCTCACTTATTACACCAGAAGAGCAAAATTTTTTATGTGATGAATTAAATCTGCATTATATTTTGGACTATCGCGATAATGACGAAATTGTGCGGAATCCCGATAAATTATGGCAAAATACTCATTACATTAATGTACCCGCTAACCCTTTAAACGATACCGTCACAGCAAGTTTAACAAGTGAAATAGGAAATAATCCAATAACGCTTAAAAAAAGCTCACCATTTGATTTTATGATTAAACTTTATCAGCTACTTCCTTTTAATAATCTTGCCTATCAAAAACTTGCATCAACATTACTTAACGCACAAGGAAAACCATTAGTACAACATTGTGCCGTAGGTAAAGATCGCACGGGTGTTGGCGTTGCGCTAACGTTATTTGCTTTAGGTGTGAGTGAAGAAACTATCATGCAAGATTACTTATTGACTGAAGAGCTTTTATCAGATTATCGAGAAAATCTATTAAGTAAATACAAACATAAAGTAACGCCTGAAGAGTTTGAAAACCATAAAGTGATTTTTGCGGCTAAAAAAGAGTACTTAAACGCCGCCATTAACGCAATCAAACAACGTTATAGCACGATTGATAATTGGCTCGCACAAGAATATCAATTGGATAACAGCAATAGAAAAATCTTACAAGACATTTATTTAATCTAAAAAGATAAATAAGTTAGGGTTATTAATTGTCGGATTTACTCACACTATTTACCATATTAAGAGAAAATTCTATGATGGATAGGTAAAAATAATGCTGAATATGCGTATTCAACAATCTTTGAAACAATTTATTTTGGCTCAATTTAGGTATTATTTGAATATCTTATTATTAAGGAGAGTAAATGGCCATTCCTGATTATCAAACATTGATGTTACCACTTTTAAAATGGTTATCTGATGGAAAACCTCACACAGCGAGAGAAACCTATAATCACTTAAGTCGGTTATTTAAATTAACCGCTGATGAGATGAGTCAGGAACTACCCAATAGCAATCAACCTATTATTGAAAATCGAATTGGCTGGGCGAAAACGTATCTTAAAAAAGCAGGGTTGATTAATAATACCCAGCGAGGTATTTGGCAAATAAGTGAGCAAGGCTCAAGGTTGTTACAAACTAATCCCACTAAGTTAACCAATCAAGAGTTATTAAATATTCCTGAATTTTTATCATTTAAACAGCTATCGCACTCATCAGAAAATCAAACCAAACAAACTGAAGTCAATACGGATGAAAATACACCAACAGAATTAATGGATTCTTCTTATCAAAAAATACGAGAAACATTAGCCGCAGAATTACTTAATTGCATTAAAGCTTGTTCACCAGCGTTCTTTGAACGTTTAGTTGTTGATGTTATGTTAGCATTGGGTTACGGTGGCTCTCGCCATGATACAGGAAAGGCAACACGTTTAACCAAAGACGGCGGGATTGATGGCATCATCCAAGAAGATAAACTAGGGTTAGATATGATCTATCTACAGGCTAAAAGGTGGGAAGCAACCGTTGGCCGACCTGATATACAAAAGTTTGCTGGTGCGCTACAAGGCGAAAGAGCCAAAAAAGGCGTATTTATCACGACTTCTGATTTTAGCTGTGAGGCAATCAATTACGTTAAACATTTAGATGTAAAAATCATTTTAATTAATGGTGCTAGATTGGCTGAATTAATGATTGATTACAATGTGGGTGTTTCAACGAGACAGGTTTATGAAATGAAACAAATTGATGGCGATTACTTTGAAGATGCAGATTAAAAACCCACTATCGTTATCTAACTTGAAATATTTTTCAAATTCTGGCGTAATATTGGAGTCTAAAATAGGTAAAAATAAAAACTTCAATAAAATCAATGGGTTTTCTGACTGATTTTTTTACCATGTCGATTTATCGTTCTTTCTGACACATCATAGCCCTATATTCCTGATATCGTGCACTAAGCTTAATGCGACTATACGTGCACCAAAATGGTTAGCGATTTTCAGTTAATGAAAGAGGGGCATGAGATAAGGCATAATCCCCCACCTATTGTTTAAGCTCTACTAAGTGTTTTGACTATAATGAGTTGTTCTATGATTGTTATTTATATCATAGAAGTGATATTTGTCCATTTTGGGATAGCCCATCAAATAAAATTTAAGGTATAACAATGATGATATCTATTTGCCATACTAACCTCGTGGCAACATTCTAGCCTTTACGATTGCACCACCAATTGCCTAATCGGCACATCGCAATTAACAGAAAGATGAATATCGCCAATTTGTTGATACTGATAATAAAAGTCCTGTCCAAATGGGGCGTTAATTAACTGGTTTTCAATATCTACTTTTACCGATCTTATTTGCCAAACGCCTTTAGCATATAATTTCAGCGCAGATTCCTTTAATGTCCAAAGTTGCCAAAAGGCGGTTAATGTATCGCTTTGTTTTAGCATCCATTGATATTCTTCATCAGCAAAAAAATTTTTGGCGACATTTACATAATTGTGACGCGGCCGAGCAACTTCGATATCAAGCCCTACCTTGCCATTTAACGATATCGCAACCGCGACCCAATCTTGGCTATGGCTGATGTTAAAATCAGGAAGATGCGGCGCTAAAAAGCAGGGACGGCGATTATCGCCAATGATCATCATCGGCAAATTAGCAATTTGACAATATTGTTTAAGTAAATTCGCTAAAATTGATCGACAAACTAAAAACTGTTTTTTCCGTGCACCATTTAATAATTGAGCATCATTAATGACTTGTGGTGACAGTAGTGAATAATTCACTTCTGCTGTATCTAAATGGGCAAGTTGGGCAATTAACATGTTGGATAAGCCAGTTTAAACAAAAATTATTTTTTACTATTTTAACAGCATGCTATGCTAACTGTTATCGAAATTTATCAGATCACTAAGGATGCGTCATGTCTTTACAAACAAAATTAGTTCATGCTGGTCGAAAAACTCGCTACACCCAAGGAGCGGTAAATTCTGTTATTCAGCGAGCTTCATCGCTGGTTTTTAACTCAATAGAAGCCAAAAAAGAAGCCACAGAAAATCGAGCAAAAGGGGCTCTATTCTATGGGCGCCGTGGCACATTAACCCATTTTGCCCTACAAGAAGCCATGACCGAAATTGAAGGCGGTGCAGGTTGCTACCTTTATCCTTGTGGGGCCGCAGCAATTGCTAATGCCATTTTAGCTTTTGTGAAAAATGGCGATCATATCCTTGTATCTGAAGCCAGTTATGAACCTACTCAAGAATTTTGTGAACATATATTAAAAGATTTTGGAGTAGAAACCGATTACTTTTCGCCACTAGTGGGGAGTGATATTATCAAATATATCAAACCCAATACTAAAGTTGTATTTTTAGAATCACCAAGCTCAATTACGATGGAAGTCCAAGATGTGCCAGCAATCGTTAAAGCCATTCGCAGTGTGAATCCTGAAATCGTCATTATGATGGACAACACTTGGGGAGCCGGCGTGTTATTCAAAGCGTTAGCGCACGGCATTGATATCTCAATTCAAGCTGGCACTAAATATTTAATTGGTCACTCAGACGCCATGTTAGGTACCGCGGTTACCAACCAACGTTGTTGGGATAAGTTACGTGAACGATCTTATTTAATGGGACAGATGTGTGATGCCGATACAGCCTATATGGCAACGCGTGGATTACGAACCCTAGCAATTAGGCTCAAGCAACATCACGAAAGCAGCTTAAAAGTGGCAAATTGGTTAGCCAATCATCCTAAAGTGGCAACCGTCAATCATCCAGCATTAGAAAGTTGCAAAGGGCATGAATTTTTTAAACGCGATTTTAGTGGTGCCAGTGGTCTATTTTCATTTGTCCTTCAAGAACATTTAAGCGATGTCCAATTATCTGATTTTTTAGATAACATGACCCACTTTTCCATGGCTTATTCATGGGGCGGATTTGAATCATTAATTTTAGCTAATCAACCTGAAGATCTTGCCAAAATACGTCCAGTATCGGGGATTGATTTTAAAGGTACATTAATCCGATTACATATTGGTCTTGAGGATCCTGATGACTTAATTGCTGATCTTGCCGCAGGCCTAGATAGAATCGAACGACATAAAAATAAAGTGAATGCGTTACAAAGCTTGGTATAAATAAGCATAAATTAGTAGAAATGGATAGCAGATGAGCCATCAAAGCCAAACACAAATCGACAGCATGGTTGAACAAACTATTTTACCACACCTAAATGGCCGACAATCGCTACTCGTTGCCTTTAGTGGTGGCGTCGATTCGACCGTATTAATGCAAGCATTAGTCAATTTAAAGCAACAGTTACCACATCTACAACTTAGAGCAATTTATATTCATCATGGTTTAAGTGCAAACGCTGATAACTGGGCGGCACATTGTCAACAACAATGCCAAATTTGGCAAGTGCCATTAATTATTGAAAAAGTCAAACTTGATCAACAAGCAGGCAATATTGAAGAACAAGCCAGAAATGCACGCTACCAAGCCATTTATCACCATTTACATCATGATGAAACCTTGTGCACCGCACAACATCTTGATGATCAGTGCGAAACCTTTTTTTTAGCGCTAAAACGTGGCAGTGGCCCAACTGGCTTATCTGCAATGCCGATTGAAAACGGAAACCATCTTCGACCACTACTAACCATTACACGCGCACAAATTGAAGCTTATGCTAAACATCATCAGCTTAACTGGATAGAAGATGAAAGTAACCAAGATGATCACTACGACCGCAATTTTTTACGCTTAAAGGTATTACCACACCTTAACCAACGTTGGCCACATTTTTCGCAAATGGTGGCTCGCAGCGCTGAATTATGCCAGCAACAAGAAGCATTAATTAATGAATTATTATTGGCTGATTTTAAACAAGCCACAACCGAGCAAGGGCAATTGTGTTTAACACCATTATTTGGCTATTCAGAATATAAACGTAATGCCATTTTACGCATGTGGTTTCGATCGCAACAAATCAACATGCCAAGCCAACAGCAACTCGCCTTAATTTGGCAAACCGTTGCTTTAGCTAAAGAAGATGCCAATCCCCAATTTATATTACATAACAAACAAATCCGTCGTTATCAAAACCAGCTTTATCTATTGCCATTATACCAAAACATTGAATCGCAAATGCTTAATTGGGATTTAACGTTGCCGTTAACACTCCCTGATAATGTGGGGCAATTACAGGTGAATTATCAACCCCCTTTACCTTGCCGTTTACCCCATGCAGATGAGCAAGTGACCGTTCGATTTCATGCTCAAGGGCAACTACAGATTGTTAATAGAAAAGGCTCAAGAGCGATAAAAAAACTATGGCAAGAACATCATATTCCACCGTGGATGCGAACACGAATCCCAATGGTTTACTATAATGAACAGCTTATCTGTGCGGTGGGCGCTTTTGTCACAGAACAAGGAAAAGGCGCACAAATCGGTTTCAAACTCATCAATAATGGCTTATAGGTTTTATCGATAAAGTTTGATACGCAAAACAATAATATATTTAAAAGATTAGCTAAAATAATCATATTTGTTAAAGCCAATATAGCTTAGTTAAATAACAGCAATTAAGGTTAATATGATTATCAGAAAATATTAGGATTTATCATCATGATGCTTCTATCTGATTATCTAAAATCTACAGATATTGAATTAATCCATAGTAAGTTAAAAAAACTGGCCATGACAAGCTTAACGCACATTCTTAATAATAACTACACCGAATTAGAGCTTAATACGAAGCAAGATATCAAAACACTAACTTTTCAAGAAAGTCTAAGTGTAATTTTAACGGGAGATTATACTGAACCTGTTTTTCAAATGTGCTTAAAAATTTATAAAGATGAAATGTATCTTGGTTATTATCACTATTTGACAACATTAGACCTTACCTTTGTTGATGAATTCTTTGTAATCAGATAGAATCAATTATTTGATTATATATCAATTAGATATTAAATTATGATGAAAAAATTACATTTATTAAGCTGCTGTCTTTGCCTGTTACTACCATTAAAAACGCAAGCTGTTGTTGTCAATGATGTGACAGGCATGACACCAGTACAAGTCGCGGCTATTGTTCAGCCTGAATCCACCCAACAAGTTGCTGAGCTGGTTAAAAACGCCTCTGGACCAATCAGTATAGCTGGTGGCAAATACAGCATGGGTGGACAAACTGCAATAACAGGGGCAATCCAGATAGATACCAAAAAACTTAACCATGTGATTGATTTTAATCCTGAACAAAAACTTTTAACCATTGAATCAGGTGCCAACTGGCGCCAAGTGCAAGAATTGATTGATCCTTACAACTTATCAGTGAAAATTATGCAAAGTTATGCCAATTTTAGCATTGGTGGATCACTCAGTGTTAATGTGCATGGTCGCTATATTGGGGAAGGCCCTATAATACTATCAGTAGAAAAATTCAAAATTGTACTGGCTGACGGCTCAATAGTCATCGCTAGCCCAAAAGAAAACTCAAATATATTTTATGGCGCAATTGGTGGTTATGGCGGTTTAGGAATTATTACTGAAGTCACATTACAACTTGTTGATAATGTTAAAGTTAAGCGCCTCAGTGAAGTCATGCCAATAACAAAATATTACTCGTATTTTACTCAACATATTCGTTCTGATAAAAGTGCAATATTCCATAACTCGGTAATGTATCCACCTGATTTTGAAACAGTTCGCGCCGTTACATTTAAACAAACCCAAGAGCCATTAACTATTTTAGACAGGTTAAAACCTAATACACAATACTCACGGACTCAGGAACAAAAAATAAAAATCGTCACCTCATCAACTTTGGGCAAACAGTTGCGTAAATTATATGATGAAGTTGATTACACAAAACAACCTGTCATGTGGCGTAACTATGAAGCAAGTTACGATGTATCTAATTTAGAGCCTATTGCAAATAAAGACAAAAGTTACGCACTAGAAGAATATTTTATCCCAATAGAACGATTTGATGATTTTTATCCAGAACTCATTGCTATTTTGAAAAAACATCAAGCTAATGTCATCAATATTTCGATTCGTCATGCTAAGCCAGATAGTGGCTCGCTACTAGCATGGGCTAAAACTGAAGTGTTCGCTTTTGTTATTTATTATCAGCAAGCAACTGATGAAAACAGCAAAAAACAAGTAGGCATCTGGACTCGGGAACTAATAGACGCCGCACTAGCAAACAATGGTAGCTATTATTTACCTTATCAGTTGCATGCCACGGCTGAACAGTTTCAGCGTGCCTACCCACAAGCAGCACGTTTTTTTAAGCTCAAAGCACAGTTAGATCCAAACAATAAATTCAGCAATATGATGTTAGATAAATATCACCCTAAAAAAGCTGAGTAAGCAACTGACAAAAGCCAAATAGCCTATTGCGGTATTGATGCTTAAACATAGACATAAGCTAAAATATTTTAACAACATTTATACGAATTTATTGAATTGATTAATGATAACGAATAATAAAGGAGGCCATTAGCCTCCTTATGCTACCACCAACTTTATACGATTTATTTTCCGCTCTTGGCCTTCCAACGTTTGAGTAACAATGCATTGGTAACCACACTCACACTACTTAACGCCATCGCTGCGCCAGCAATCATTGGGTTTAAATAACCTAGCGCCGCTAATGGAATACCAATCAAATTATAGACAAACGCCCAGAATAAATTCTGCCTGATTTTATTATAAGTTCGACGCGAAATATCAATCGCATCAGCGATTAAAAATAAATTGCCTCGCATCAACGTAATACTTGCTGCATGCATTGCCACATCGGTGCCCGTTCCCATAGCAATACCGATATCGGCAGCAGCTAAAGCGGGCGCATCATTAATACCATCCCCGACCATAGCCACTTGATTATTGGCTTGTGTATAGCTTTCTTTCTGTAATTGATAGATATAATTTGCTTTGTCTTGAGGCAATACTTCAGCAATAACTCGATCAATAGCTAACTGATCACCGACATAATTTGCTGCTTTCTGATTATCACCAGTTAACATTACCGTATTAACATGTAGTTGATGAAGCGCATCAATTGCACTTTTTGCTTCATCTTTAATCATATCAGCAAAGCCTAATATCGCCAAAATCACCACATTGCCTTCTAACTGTTGTTTAGCTAAAAATGAAACGGTATAACCTTTGTTAGTTAATTCGCTAATTTTATCATCCATATTCATAACATAAGCGTTTAATGACTTCATCCAACGCAAACTTCCTAAATAATATTCGGTATTATCAAGGGTAGCCATTACACCTGAACCTGTTACTGAAGTCATATTTTGCGCATAACGAAACTGCCCTGCTTTACTTAAAATCGCCTTAGCAAGTGGATGCTCACTACCCGCTTGTAATGACGCAGCAATCGACAAAATTTGCTCAGGCGTCTCGCTACTTATAATATCCATTTCGACTAATTCAGGTTTGCCCATGGTTAAAGTACCTGTTTTATCAAATGCGACCGTATTAATACTGTGCAGTGTTTCTAATGCTTCGGCATCTTTAAATAAAATACCATGACGAGCAGCTACTCCAGTACCAACCATAATGGCTGTTGGCGTTGCCAACCCTAAAGCACATGGGCAAGCAATCACTAACACCGCAATACAATAAAGTAATGCTTGTTGCCAATCATGCGATATTATTCCCCACACCAATAACGTAACAAGTGCAATTAATAAAATCATCGGTACAAAAATCGCACTAATGCGATCAACAATGCGTTGAATCGGCGCTTTTTTTTCCTGAGCTGATTCAACCATTCCGATAATCTTCGATAGTGTTGAGTCGGCCTGAATGGCGGTCGCTTTAACAATCAATAATCCTTCACCGTTAATCGTGCCACCAGTAACCACATCGTTAACCATTTTATTGACAGGCAAACTCTCACCAGTTAACATCGACTCATCGCTACTTGATTGACCTTCTATCACAATGCCATCAACCGCGATACGATCACCAGGTTTAACAATAACAATATCACCAACTTTAACTTGGCTTATTGGTAAACTTACTTCCTGATCACCTCGCCTAACTAAGGCGATATCCGGCCTTAAAGCACAAAGTGCTTCAATCGCTTGTGTGGTCTGATGTTTAGCGCTTGACTCTAGCCATTTTCCCACCAAAATTAAGGTGATAATCACCACTGAAGACTCAAAATAAAGATGTTCAGTATTTCCCGTTATAAATTGATAAACTGAAAGCCCATACGCCGCACTCGTGCCGATAGCAACCAGTAAATCCATATTGCCTGACAACGCTTTAACCGCATTAAAAGCACTTCGATAAAATTTTGCCCCCAAACCAAATTGCACTATAGATGCAATAACCAATTGCAACCAAGCAGGCATCATCAAATTCAAACCAAACAAAGCTAATAACATAGGGAAGACAAAAGGAATGGCAAAAATAATAGCAACAATAATTGGATATATAGATGATTGCCTTTTAGATTTTCTTTGATTATCCGTTGATTCGGTAATTTCAACCGCATGATAACCAGCTTTATCCACTGCCGACATTAATGCTTCCAGCTTAACAGAAGCATTAGCATTAACCATTGCTATTTCGGTAGCAAGGTTAACACTAACATCAATCACTCCATCTACTTTCTTGATTGCCTTCTCAACGCGCCCAACGCAAGATGCACAGCTCATTTCTTCGACAATAAAATTGTATTGGACAGTTTTCATTCAAAGCATCCCCCACTTATTATTTATGTTGTTGGCAATTAGTATATACCCAAAATAAAAAAGGGTTCACGAAAATAAGCATAAAACAGCAGGGTAAGATTAACCCTGCCTTAGGAAAAAAAGGAAGGTTAATTACGAAGATTTTCTGGCCATTCGTTTTGGGTAGAAACCAATAAATCTTTAACAACACGAGGGTTACCCGCCACAATATTACCAGAAACCATATAGTTATTACCGCCAGCAAAATCAGTAACAACCCCACCAGCTTCGCGCAAAATAAGCTCACCAGCTGCGATATCCCACGGTTTTAGGCCAATTTCAAAAAAACCATCTAAACGACCAGCAGCAACATAAGCAAGATCTAACGCAGCCGAGCCAGCACGGCGAAAATCACCGCATTTAACAAACAATTTTTGTAAAACAGTAAAATAACTATCGCTGTATTGTTTCGCTTTAAATGGGAGCGCAGTAGCAAGCACACTTCCCTCCAAACCCTTGGCATTACTAACACGAATACGATAACCATTAAGCTGAGCACCTTTACCACGAGCGGCGGTAAACAGCTCATTACTCATTGGGTTATAAACCACAGCAATTTCGGTTTTACCTTTAACTCGGGCAGCGATTGACACAGCAAAATGCGGAATATTTTTGATAAAATTAGTCGTACCATCAATTGGATCGATTATCCACTGTGTATCAGCATCATTCCCTTTCGCCAAACCACTTTCTTCAGCAATAATAGTATGATCAGGGTAAGCTTTTTTGATTGTCTCAATAATCAAAGCTTCAGCTGCACGATCAGCATTAGTAGCAAAATCATTAGTGCCTTTGGCTTCAATCTCGATTGAACTTGGGTTTTCATAAGCCTTAATGGCAACATTCCCTGCTTTACGAGCAGCACGGATAGCGATATTCAGCATCGGATGCATAATTTTCTTCCAATTGATGATGTTAAAGAACGGGTTGATTTAGCAAAGCAATTAGCCTTACTAAAAATTGGAGTATAGTATAAAGGTTTTACAACCTTATTACCAGACTATACCTGCATTGATGACAAAAATAGATTTAATTGATCTTGATAAAAAATCGTAAAAATTTTTAATAAAACAAGCTCAATTTTTATTGTAAAAATCAGCAGGTAATGTTTTCTCTCTATTTTTTATTTATTTTGTTGTTTTAAAATGGCTTTGTTTCGAGTGTTTGGTTTTCGCATAAAAAATAAGCCATTGATGATATTGCCCGATTTAGGAGATTTGTGCCCAATATTTTACAACGCCACGTATGGCGTTAGATGGCTAAAAATAAGATATTTTTTCACTTAAAAAACAGGTCAGGAAAAATACTGATTTTATTTTTCTAGATTACACCCAAATGCTGACGCCATACCTTATTCGGCGCCAAAATATATCGCTGATAAAGGCGATAAACAAAGCCTTACCCATTTATTAAGCAGAATAACCGCTTTCTATTCGCATTACTCTCGAAATTATTGCATAATACACAGCGTATAAATTACCGAAATTAAGTTAGGAATAATTATGGAACTTCTTTGTCCAGCTGGATCGTTGCCCGCTCTTAAAGTAGCAATCGATCATGGTGCTGATGCCGTTTATATTGGTTTGAAAGATGATACCAATGCCCGCCATTTTGCTGGTTTAAATTTTAATGAAAAACGGTTGTTAGAAGCTTCAGATTATGTACATAAACGCGGTAAAAAGTTACATATTGCCATTAATACTTTTGCTCATCCTGAAAATTTCCAACGTTGGCAACATGCTGTCGATACAGCTGCAAATATTGGTGCTGATGCGTTAATTATTGCTGATCTTGCCATGCTTGATTATGCGGCTGGAAAGTACCCTGATCTTGAGCGTCATGTTTCTGTGCAAGCGTCTTCAACCAATGAAGAATCGATTAAGTTTTACTATAACAACTTTCAGGTACATCGTATTGTGTTACCGCGTGTACTTTCGATGCATCAAGTTAAACAACTATCACAAGTTTCTCCTGTTCCGCTAGAAGTATTTGCTTTCGGCAGCCTGTGCATTATGGCGGAAGGACGTTGTTATTTATCATCCTATTTAACTGGTGAATCACCCAATACAGTTGGGGCTTGTTCGCCAGCTAAATTTGTTCGCTGGGAAGAGACCGAAAAAGGGCTTGAGTCACGACTCAATAATGTGTTAATTGATTGCCATAAAAAAGGTGAAAATGCGGGTTACCCAACGCTATGCAAAGGGCGTTATTTTGTTGGCGATAAGCTTTATCATCCAATCGAGGAGCCAACCAGCTTAAATACCATTGAGCTATTACCTGAACTATTTGCTGCTAATATTGCCTCGGTTAAAATTGAGGGGCGTCAGCGTAGCCCTGCTTATGTTGAACAAGTAACCAAAGTATGGCGACAAGCCATCGATCGCTATAAAGCCAATCCGCAATCATTCCAAACAGAAAAAAGCTGGATGGATACGCTTGGATCAGTTTCAGAGGGAACACAGACAACATTAGGCGCTTATCACCGTAAATGGCAATAATTTAATTTTTTTATTAAAACAAATAATTAAAAAATATACATTTTAAATGTAATATTTCGCTTTTTATATCTTCTGTTTTTTGTAAATAAATACAGGTGATAAGGTATTATCTTTAATAATTTAATTCATTTAATATAAACAATATTGTGAGCAAAACTATGAAATACGCATTAGGACCAGTGCTTTATTATTGGCCTAAAACCACAACAGAAGCGTTCTATTACGCCGCTAGAGAGAGTCAAGCGGATATTATTTATATGGGCGAAACAGTATGTACCAAACGCCGTGAAATGAAAGTTGCCAATTGGATTGAACTGGCAAAAGAAATTGCTAAATCGGGTAAACAAGTAGTGCTTTCAACCCTAGCATTACTTGAAGCGCCATCAGAATTAAACGATTTACGACAATTAGTTAATAACGGCGATTTTTTAGTCGAAGCAAATGATTTAGCTGCCATTAATATTGCGCAAGAGCATAAATTACCATTTGTTGCAGGCCCTGCTATTAACTGTTATAACGCATTAACTTTAAAATTATTACAAAAACAAGGGATGGTGCGTTGGTGTATGCCAGTTGAGCTTTCTCGTGACTGGTTAACCAATGTACTTAATCAATTTGAAAATTTAAATATTAAGCGAAATTTTGAAGTTGAAATATTCAGTTATGGTTATTTACCTTTAGCTTATTCAGCGCGTTGTTTTACCGCTAGATCAGAAGACAAGCCTAAAGATAAATGTGAAACATGTTGCATTAATTATCCCGCTGGGCGTGAAGTGTTCTCGCAAGAACAGCAAAAAGTATTTGTGTTAAACGGTATTCAGACTCAAAGTGGTTATTGTTATAACTTAGGCAATAATCTTAAAGAGATGAAAGGATTAGTGGATATTGTTAGAATTTCACCACTTGGTCTTGAAACGCTCGATATTGTCAAACGGTTCAAAGCTAATGAAGATGGATTAAATCCGCTACAAATTGAACATAAACGAGATTGTAATGGTTACTGGAATGGTATTGCCGGACTTGAACTTACCCAATAAGCATTTTGTGCCTGAGCAATTTAGGGCGGATTTTCCTGCGCTTAATAGTGAAAGTGTCTATCTTGATTCGGCAGCAACCGCACTTAAACCACAAGTGATGGTTGATGCAACGCTTGCCTACTATTTAGAAAATACCGCAACAGCCCAGCGTAGTTTGTATAATACCGCACTGCAAGTCACCGCAACGATTGATAAAGCAAGACAAAATGTTGCTAATTTAATTCACGCTCAAAGTAGCACTGAAATTATTTGGACTCGTGGTGCGACTGAGTCATTTAATTTAATTGCGCAAAGTTACGCTCGTCCGTTACTACAATCTGGCGATGAAATTATTGTGAGCGAGTTGGAGCATCATAGCAATTTATTGCCTTGGTTGATTGTTGCGGAGCAAACAGGCGCTAAAGTCATTCAATGGTCGTCAGATGTTAATGAGCTATCTTTATTAATGTCTGCTAAAACAAGAATTGTTGCAATAACGCAAATGTCGAATGTAACGGGTTTTTGCCCTGATTTAGCTACAATTAGCCACATTGTTCATCAACATAATGCGGTTTTAGTTGTTGATGGTGCGCAAGGCATTGTTCATCATGCGCTTGATGTCCAGCAATTAAATATCGATTTTTATGCTTTTTCAGCCCATAAATTGTATGGACCAACGGGTCTTGGTGTTTTATATGGTAAAAAGTCCTTACTTGAACAAATGTCGGTTTGGCATGGTGGCGGAAAAATGCTAAAAAGCGCTTCATTTGATGATTTTATTCCTGAAGATCTTCCCTATAAATTTGAAGCAGGCACACCCAATATTGCTGGCATTCTTGGCTTTAACGCAACACTTGAATGGTTAAAAAGTTGGGATAATAAGCAGCAAGCAGAAAACTACACAAAGCGACTCGCTGACTACGCAAAATCACAACTAAACCAATTTGCGGATATTCAATTTTATAGTGTGGATAGTAGCCCGATTATTACGTTTAATATCAATGAGATTCATCATAATGATATTGCTATCTTATTAAGTGAACAAAATATTGCGATCCGCACTGGTGAGCTTTGTGCCCAGCCTTTGATGAATAAATTAGGATGCCACGGAGCGGTTCGTGTTTCATTGATGCCATATAATAATCAGCAAGATGTGGATAAATTTATTTCAGAGTTGCAAAATGCAATTGAAATATTAGTGTGATTTTATACTGAAACGTATAGTTTCCTGAAACTTTTTTACAAGCAGTTAACCGTAAATAGGTCAATATTATGCTATCACAGCAAAGCTTAACCGAATTATTTGCAAAGCAACGTACTTGGCAAGATCGTTATCGACAATTAGTAATGCTAGCAAAGCAATTACCTGATTTCCCTGAAAATGAAAAAACTGAGCAGAACCAAGTCCACGGATGCGAAAACCGTGTATGGCTAACTTATCAAAAACAACAAGATAATAAGTATATTTTTCAAGGTGATAGTGAGGGAAGGATCGTCAAAGGCTTGTTGGCCATTTTAATCATCATTGCCAATCACAAAACAGCACAAGAAATTGCAGCTATCGATTTTCGATCCCTATTAAGTCAGTTAAAAATTTCTGATGAGCTAAGCCAATCACGTTTGCAAGGGCTTGCTAAATTAATTGAGCGCATAAAATCGGTTGCATAAAAAAGGGGCTAATGCGCCCCCTGTCTTTTATATAGTTACCGTTAATTTTCAGTATAAGTGTAAAGTGTAATGACTTTTTTTACACCACTGACTTTACTTGCAATTTCAGCTGCTGCTTTACCTTCTTCTGGGGTAACCATTCCAATTAAAAACACTTCGCTATTTTCGGTTACCACTTTAATTTTGCGAGCTTTTGTTTTAGCATCTAAAACTAACCGAGATTTAACTTGAGTTGTTATCCAAGTATCATTAGTAATAGTTACTGCCCCAACGGGCTCCCCAATACGAATTTGGTTATAAACTTTTTTTACTCCGTCAACTTGATAAGCAAGCTTTTCTGCTTGTTCAACTTGTTGACTATTTGCTTGTCCAACCAAAAGGATATTACCACCATAAGCACTCGAAACAATACGCGAACCAATAAACAAAGGTCCATGGTCTTTAATTTTTATCCCCATACGTGAACTGAGCGTTGTATCATCAACTTGGGTACCAGTAGTGCGAGGATCAGAGGCAACTTTTGCCGTAGCCCCTGCACCAATTCCTATAACAGCAGCAACGCAGCCTTGCAATATTAATGTGCAAGAGATTAACATTGCCATTATGGCGATCTTTTTCATTATAGCTCCTTATGATTTATTGCTCTGTAATAATCAAATTCTAATAGATTGTTTGTATTATGCCTTGTAGATATTGATTTGCAAATAATTTTATGATTTATGCTAGCTTATAGCAGTATTTCTATTTTATGAAACTATATCATAAATTTCTGTTTGAATTTCAAGTGTTATTTTAGTGTGAAATCTGCTATCTTTGTATAATAAATAAAATAAATCAGATGATTGGAATAAAAATATGAATCAAGATTGTGTCGATTGGCTATATGGTTTATCTGCACCGATGGTTGCTTTAAATAAGAGATATGGTGCAAGTTACACTTCGCCATCTTTTTTTCCTGACAGAACATTTGTTGATATGGAGGATGATTGGGGAATAGACTCTCGCCAAGCATTACTAAACTGTGTGTTTAATATGGTTGATGATGGGCATGCGCCAATATTATCTCGATATTATTCAGTGTACTCTCGATTTTCTGAATCAGAATGGCGTGATTATTGCCAAGCACAAGATGATTATCAAAAAGTATTTCTGGCGTTTGTTGAACAAACTTTTTGTGTATGTGGCTATGGTGGCATTCGTAGTTGGGATTATGCCCGTATGGGATATTTGCTACGCAATGGCACGACCAATAAATATATTAGCGAAGAAGAAGCGCTATGGATTTTTTCAAGAATTGCCACTCGTTCTCAATATTTTTATAGATCTTGGCACCATTACTGCGCTGGTTGGGCGATTGGATTTCAATATTGGGAAACACTCAATAATAAAGAAGATCTGGAGGCATTACGCTGTGAATTAACCAGAGCATCACAAACACATACCATGAAAATATTAATTAGCGATAAGGATTCACCTTGTAATCGCCTACCTTGGTATACTGAAATCGACGAACTAGAAAAACCAGAATCATTAGCGGAGTATGATTGGTCATGAATACAAATTTTTGGCAATTATTGGGCATCGAAAAAACAACAGATACCACGGTTATTCGTCAAGCATATCGTGTAAAGTTACCATTATATCATCCTGAAACAGATCCCGATGGATTTAAAGCTCTGCGCAAAGCGTATGAATTGGCAATGAATTATGCCAAATTGCCCGAAACAGCTATTGATGAAACTACACAGAATTCAGAAAAATCAACGCCACAACTAACAAAAGAACAAATTAAAGCGAATGAAATTTACGATGCTTATCAAGCCCTGTTAGAAGATCCACTGCGATGCTATAACATTGATGAGTGGCAAAAATTTATCGGTTCATTCTATGACTATCCAATGGAGGTTATTGATTCGGTAAAATGGCGACTATTAGAATTAAGTTACGAAACAACAAATATCTCTGAATCATGTGTCAAAGTTTTAGCCGATAATTTGCGCTGGCGTCAGCAACTCATGACACAATACACTGATGAACTTGAAAAATATGATAATTATTTAAATCACATTGATCGTGGTGATTTATTTGATTACACATGCTTACCAACAACAAATAAAACACTACAAAATGTAACTATCGATTATATATATAATGCCAAATGGTTATTTTGGGAAACTAGTTCGGAAGACGTTTATGAATTTTTATGCCAAGATACCGTTATTTACCTTCCTAATGATAAAAAATTCATGCTCGAATTTGCTCATTGGCACAGTGCTGCTAGCCTAAAAAATCAATCTATTTTGAATTACGCTTTAAAATGTATTGCCGAAGGCGATCAAGACGAAAATATGACTATCGAGTGGAAATATATTGCTGCCATCCAATATACTTTGCTTGAAGATAAACAAAATGCCTTACAGGCTTGGTTAGAATTGTATTATTCAGGTCATTATCAACAAAAAGCAGAAAGCTGGATAGCAGGTTGGTGTGCTTATTTTGAAAAAAATCACTTCCCATTATTAGTTATGGCGCTAAATAATAGTTATTGTGTCGCTGCCGATAAAACAGAAAATTATTTGTATACTATTCCGCAAATAACGGTAACTACAACATCACGATTAGCCTCATTAGAGAATATTGATGAGTATCCAAAAGAAATTATCGATTTTGTTAATTGGGCTTTAGATATAAGCTGGAATTACAAACAAGTCATATCAATATTGTTACTGGATGACGGCAATAATCGATTATATCGTTTATACCGACATGCCATTATGTTGCGTCACGGCAATGAAATATTATTACAAGAAATTTTAGACGATCGAAGCGATGATCCATTTGAACAATTTATTTTACAACATTTACAACGCCAAGCACGACAACATCTTGCATGGCTTGCAGAGCTTTCACCCGTGCAAGAATTTAAAACATGGTTATTTGATAATAATGAAAATGCTCAACTTCCACCTCAATTCGATCCCGACGAGAATGGTAAGCTAGCTGTATATGCTCGTTTATGGCTAGATAGATTCAGCGATATTCCTGATATTGCTAAATCACATTTATATCAAAGTTTTTCTTATCCAAATATGAAAATGTTTGACGGGGTTACGTTCTTAAAATTTAATGTTTATTATCAACTACCAAAATCTCCAGATCCTTCTGGAACCGCTGATAATAAAGAAGCTTATTGGCAATGGTATCGTTGTTATTTGTTAGTAATTGCAATTGCTTGTAAACCAATAGAAACTGCAAAATATCTTCGACAAGAAAATAATACTTTTATTATTGATGAAAATAACCCATTTAAACCATTAATAGCGATATTTAAGCATGGCAACTGGCAAAATGAAACCGAGCTGTATAACCTAATTAATAATGATAGTGGGCTAATTAATAATGTTTTAATTAATTATCCAAATTCAATTGAATGGTTTATTGATGCACCTCACCTTATTGATTTTGACGATATTGAGCAAAAACTGGAGCAAATATGGACACAAAAACTGGCGAATCGAAATCCAATTTATTTAATGTTGTTATACATAATTGTATTAAATAAAACTGAGCAAAAAAATAAATTAGATACGATATTACAAGATATTACTGGTGATAATAAAGAGTTAATAAACATAGCCAAAGATCTGCAAAATAATTGGATTACACTATCTTCTGATATCAAAAAAACATACAGTTATACCAAACAAGTTGATGAAATAAGAACACTTGCTAAACGTTTATCTAACTATTACGGTATATGCGATGAATATGAACTTGAAATGTTAGACAAGTTTAAAAACAGCTGTGACAATGATTTAGTCTTACGGCTTTGTGCGTCATTACTTATAGCAAAACATCGTGAAAATCAACAAAAACTGGAATCACAGCCATTACCTAAAAATAAATGGTGGCAGTTTTGGCGTTGGAAAGGACGAACTAATATAAAAGGTTTTATTATACAATTATGTTGTAGCTTCATAGTGTTAGGATTGATGACCGTACTTAACAATAATTTTGAATTGGATAGTCCTACTTTCTCTATGATTTGTTATTTTGTTGTTGTAACCAACACCGTTTTTGCTATGAAACGACGTTTTAATGATATTAATAAAGGTGAGCCTCTCTGTGATTTTGTGGGCGAAATATTGGCTTATCTCTTATTTTTTGCGCCATTTTGGGTTTCTGGCATCAAACACACTAACCATTTTGGACCGCCAGTAGAAAAAACTATCAAGAAAAAGTAAGCCGTATAAAAAACCCCTTTTATACTTATCATAAAAGGGGGTTGCTAATATTTTTAAATATCTTTATTAGTTATCGATTCAGATCTTGTAGATTAGATTCAATTTCACCACGAATTTCGTTAATTTCTTCAGAATTTTGTCTATTTAGTACTTCCATAAAAGCTTCAATATATGATCCAATTAATAGCCGTTCATTTCCCAATGATTGTGCCCATGCACGTTCCAGCCTTGCTAATAAAGTACGATTCGGCATTTCGTCGCGAGGGTGAATTTTAAGTGCTTTTAAGCGATCATGACTGTCTTGTTTTTGTTTGTCTGTTAATCCAATTGGACTATGATCAATCACTTTGCCATGTTGTTTGCCTGTCTCAAGTAAAACCACATCAACTTCTAATAAGCCATTTAGATCATAACTAAAGCGGACATCAATTCCTTGTGTTCTTTCCATTGGCGTTAGAGGCACCTCAAACTCATCAATAAAAACATTATTTTCAACGCGTGGGTTTTCACCTTGATAAACCGAAATACATATTACTTTTTGTTGAGGGTAAGTTGTGTAAAATGTTTTGACTTTCGAAGTTGGTACAATGGTATTACGTTCAATAATGGGGGAAAATAACCCACTAGCATTATTTGAACAACTTTCGATCCCAAGAGTATAAGGGCACACATCAGTTAAAATAACTTCTTCAACATCAGCATTTCGCAATCGACAAGCTGCTTGAACTGCGGCACCTTGTGCCACGATTGTTGTCGGATTTATGTGGCGATAAGGTAGTTTTGCAAATAATTTTGTCACTAGCTCTCGAACTACACCCAATTGTGATGAACCACCGACTAAAACAATATGTTCGAGTTCGTTGGGTTTTAAGCGAGCATCACTTAAAGCTTGTTCAACTGGGGCTCGTAATCGATTAAGTAATGATAACCAAATTGATTTAGCTTTTACTTCGTTTAATGAAAATTGCCATTGTTTGTCTTGCCATAACCAGGTCAAATTATGTACTTGGTCACCACTGAGCTTACATTTTAGTTGTTCAGCTAAATCCAATAAACGCGCATAATCATCAACTGGGATATCTGGTTGTTTAAGTTTCCATTCTCTTAAGCATGCTTCGACAATTTCATCCGTAAAATCTTCACCACCTAAGTAATTATCACCTGCTGATGCATGCACCTCAATTATCGGCATGGCATATTCTAGTACAGTCACATCAAACGTGCCGCCACCTAAGTCAAAAACTAAAGTGTTACCAGACTGTTCTTCATGTAATCCATACGCCATTGAGGCCGCTGTTGGCTCATTAATTAAACGCACAGCATTTAGTCCAGCAAGTTCGGCAGCAAAGCAGGTCTGTTTACGCTGTTCGTCATTAAAATAAGCTGGAACAGATATGACGACATCATGAATTTCTTGTTGTAGAAAAGCCTCAGCATCAGCCTTTAGTGATTTTAAAACTAATGCTGAAAGCTCAGTTGGTGTAAATTTTTGATCACCTAATTCAAAAACTTTATTTGATCCTAAAAAACGTTTAAATGCCGCCACACTACGACTAGGATGAGTGGTTAAACGAGATAAAGCTGCGTGACCAACTAAAATCGAATTATCTTCATCAAGGCTGACTGCCGAAGGTGTAACAACTTCGCCTATTGAGTTGGGAATAAGTGTCGGCTGACCATTTTGCCAAACACAAATTAAACTATTGGTAGTACCTAAATCAATACCGATTGGATAATGCATAAACTCTCTAAATAATATAATAATTCCTTATTGTTTAGATTATATACTAGCGATCACCAGAATTGCAAAAATGATACTAAAAATGAGTAAAATAGGTTTATCTATCATCTTTAAATATAATTATTTTATTTATTGATTTTGGTAATTTGGCTAACAAGTTTACCTTTTTTCAGTCTTGTTACGATAATGTCGCCCACCGTGACTTGCTCAGAACGACGAACCACTGCATTGTTTTGGTCGGTGGTGACTGAATAACCTCGCTCAAGCGTAGCTAGCGGACTAACGTTGTTAAGTTGAGAGGTTTGTAAAACGAATTGATGTTGTGATTTTGTTAACTTTTGTTTAATTAAATTAATAAGTCTTTGCTGTTTTTGTTCAACTACTTGTTGTATATAGGTAATATTATTTTGTGGTGATACACGTAATAATCGCTTATCCAAAAAATTATAGCGATTTGATAGTCTGAGTAAATATTGCTGAATATTTTCAGATAATGAATGGCGATAAGCTAGAAGTTGATTTAATTGTTTTTCTAGCTTTGTTTGTGGATGTTGAGTTTGTAATTGATGTCGCCATTTATTGAGTCTTGCTCGACACTGCATTAAATAATAATCCATTGCCATGGATAAATGCTGTTCTTTTGCTTGAATACGTTTTATCTGATCTAAATTATCATGACTTACTAGCTCGGCAGCAGCAGATGGTGTAGCCGCTCTGACATCAGCAACAAAATCTGCAATGGTAAAATCAATTTCATGTCCAACCGCACTAACCGTCGGTATTTTGCTTGAAAAAATGGCTCTTGCTACTATTTCTTCATTAAATGACCATAAGTCTTCAAGCGAACCTCCGCCTCGCCCAATAATTAACACATCACATTCTTGCCGAATATTGGCAATTTGAATCATCTTAGCAATTTGTCCCGCGGCCTCATTGCCTTGTACTTGAGTTGGGTAGATGATTAAATGTAAGCTAGGATCACGGCGCTTTAATATCTGGCAAATATCATGTAGCGCAGCACCCGTTGATGAAGTGATAATGCCAATGGTACGAATATTTTCAGGCAGTGGCTGTTTATACATGGGATCAAATAAACCTTCGTCTGACAGTTTTTGTTTTAACTGCTCAAACTTTTGCTGTAGTAATCCTGCTCCTGCGGGTTGAATTTTATCAATAACTAATTGATACTCACCACGAGCTTCATACAGTGTAACTGTTGCTCGAACTAAAACTTGCTGTCCATTTTGTGGTGTAAAGCCAGCACGGAAATTACTATTGCGAAACATTGCACAGCGCACCTGTGCACTGTCGTCTTTTAATGAGAAATACCAATGACCCGACGATGGACGAGAAAAGTTTGAGATTTCGCCTATCAACCAAACTTGGCCAATAGCATCACAAAGCAACTCTTTCACCATTTGATTGAGATCTTTAATCGATAAAATTGAACTACCTTGCATGCTATTATCCTTATGGTAACTATATTTATGGTTATGCTAAATCAAATTGAGCCCAAATTGGTGCATGATCAGATGGTTTTTCCATCGCTCTAATATCATAATCAATACCTGTTTGCAGGTAGTAATTCATCATTTTTTTGCTAGCTAAAATCAAATCGATACGTAGCCCAATATGGGTATCAAAACCTTTAGAACGATAATCAAACCAAGAATATGTTTTTTCTTTTGGATAAGCATTACGGTAAGTATCAGTAAAACCAAGTGACATTAAATTTTTTATCCATTCACGCTCTTCTGGCAAAAATGAACATTTACCTGTACGTAACCAACGTTTTCGGTTTTCTTCGGCAAGACCTATATCTAAATCGGTTGGGCAAATATTCATATCCCCCATTATTAATGATAATTGGCTATTTAATTGTTGCTGTTCGATATAAGTTATTAGATCTTGATAGAATTTACGCTTAGCAGGATATTTTATTTCATGATGTAAACTTTCACCTTGCGGAAAATAACCATTAATTACCATCAAATTGCCTTGGCTAGTTGGTAACTCAGCAATAATCAAACGGCATTGTGCGTCTTCGTTATCGGTTGGAAAACCACACTGTACTGAAATGGGTTTTTGTTTAGTTAACAATGCCACACCATAGTGACTTTTTTGCCCGTGATAATATAAGTGATAACCAAACTGAGCAAGCTCTTCAACGGGAAATTGGTCATTATGTACTTTGGTTTCTTGAAGACCAATAATATCTGGTTGGTGGATATCAATAATTGCCGCTAGCTGATGAATTCGGGCTCGAAGGCTGTTAATATTAAAAGAGATGACTTTCATGATTATTTTATTGTGTTACATTTAATGTTGTAGTTGCCCCATCCTACCAAAAATACGTTATACTGTTAAGCTATTACATAAAGAGTTGTCATTTGTGATAAAAGGAATAGCCGAATATGTCTACGGAATTAACTGCCTTGCGCGATAAAATTGATGAAGTTGATAAATCAATTTTATCATTAATTACCAAACGATTAGCATTAGTTACCGAAGTTGGTGAAGTAAAAAGTAAACATGGTATTCCTATTTATGATCCTAAACGTGAAGCAGAGATGCTAAATAAAAGGAGACAAGAAGCTGAAAATGCGGGTATACCTCCCGCATTAATTGAAGATATTTTACGTCGTTTGATGCGTGAATCGTATATTAGCGAAAATGACAAAGGTTTCAAAAAAGTTTATACAGGCCAAGGTTCTATAGTTATTGTTGGTGGTAATGGACAAATGGGGCGGTTGTTTGCTCGGTTATTTACATTATCAGGCTACCAAGTTAAAACGTTAGGCTCTAAAACTATGCATCAAGCTACTGAAATAGTTGCTGATGCTGCTGCGGTTATTGTCACAGTGCCAATAAATAAAACTTGTGAAATCATAAAGCAATTACCGCAATTGCCAACAGATTGTATCTTAACGGATTTTACTTCTATCAAAGCTAAACCACTTGAAACAATGCTAGAAAAGCATCAAGGACCCGTTGTCGGATTGCATCCTATGTTTGGCCCTGATGTGCCTAATTTAGCCAAACAAATCATCGTTTATTGTGAAGGTCGCGAACCTACTAAGTATCAATGGTTAATTGAGCAAATGCGTATATGGGGTGCTAATTTATGCGCTATTGATGCCAAAGAGCATGATAAATGCATGTCGTTCATTCAAGCATTACGCCATTTTACCTCTTTTTCATACGGCGTAAATTTACAACGTGAACAGGCTGATTTAGAGCAACTAATTGCACTATCATCTCCTATCTATCGGCTTGAGCTGATGATGGTTGGACGGTTGTTTGCTCAAGATCCGGCTCTTTATGCCGATATCATTATGGCATCAGATGATAATATCGAATTAATCAAGCGCTATTACGAGCGCTTTGGGCAAATGGTGAGATTAATTGAACAACGTAATAAAACTAAATTTATTGATAATTTTAATGAAGTCACCGCCTGGTTTGGCAATTATGCAGAACGCTTTATCAAAGAGAGCCAAGTATTATTAAAATTTGCCAATGATAGTCGAGAATAGCTTTATACTGAAACGTATATTTTATTGAGTTTTTTTACAACTTGGGGTATGCGTTTTATCAAAAAATAATCGCATACAACTTTAAAGTAAAGTATAGTTAATTAAATGTTGTCCAAAATAACAAATATTAGTGTAAGGGAACAAAATGTCTAATCGGAAATATTTTGGTACAGATGGGATCCGCGGTAAAGTTGGAATGTATCCTATCACACCAGATTTTGCGCTCAAATTAGGCTGGGCAGCGGGTCGTGTGCTTGCCAAAGATGGGGTGAAAAAAGTATTAATCGGTAAAGATACTCGCATTTCAGGCTATATGCTTGAGTCAGCACTGGAAGCAGGTTTTGCCTCCGCTGGCGTTGCCGCTGCTTTTACAGGCCCTATGCCAACCCCCGCCATAGCCTATTTAACTCGTACTTTTCGGGCTGATGCTGGGGTGGTCATTTCTGCTTCACATAACCCTTTTTATGATAATGGTATTAAGTTCTTTTCAGCCGAAGGGAAAAAGCTTGATGATGCTATTGAATTAGAAATTGAGGCTGAGCTTGAAAAAGAGATCGATTGTGTAGAATCAAAACAACTTGGTCGAGCAAGCCGTATCACCGATGCAGCGGGACGCTATATCGAATTTTGTAAAAGCACATTCGATCATGATTTAAGTCTAGCTACATTAAAAATTGTTGTCGATTGCGCTAATGGTGCGACTTACCACATCGCTCCTAAAGTATTACGAGAGCTTGGCGCGCAAGTGATCAAAATTGGTTGTGAACCTGATGGTGTTAATATCAATGAAAACTGTGGTGCAACTGACGTTAAGGCTCTCGCTAAATGTGTTATTGATGAAAAAGCAGATTTAGGCTTTGCATTAGATGGTGATGGCGATCGTATCATCATGGTTGATCATAAAGGACGCAAAATTGATGGTGATCAAATTATTTACATCATTGCTCGCGAGGCACTGAGACAAGGTCAACTCAAAGGTGGAGTTGTTGGCACATTAATGAGCAATATGGGGCTTGAAATTGCACTTAGAAATCTTGGAATTCCTTTTGTCCGAGCCAAAGTGGGTGATCGTTATGTGCTTGAAAAATTAGTAGAAAAAAACTGGCGCTTAGGTGCTGAAAATTCAGGTCATGTGTTATTATTAGATAAAACCACCACCGGTGATGGTATCGTTGCGGGCTTACAAGTACTAGCGGCAATGGTGCGTAATGATATGTCATTAGCTGATTTATGCAGTGGCATGACAATGCTACCGCAAGTCTTAATTAATATCCATTTTTCAGGCAAAGAAGATCCACTAAATAGCAATGTAGTAAAATCAGCTATTGAACAAGCAGAAAAACAGCTTGGCAATCATGGGCGAGTTTTGCTCCGTAAATCGGGTACAGAACCACTTATTCGCGTCATGGTTGAGGGAAACAATGAAATGGAAGCACAAAAATTAGCAGAAACTATTGCCATAGCGGTTAAAAATTAAAAATAGCCTCATTTATGCCCATTAATTAAGCCATTGATTGAACAATATTTGGTTTAAAATAATGGGTAAAGTTGCGCATATTTACACAAAATTAGTAAAAAGTGTCTAAATTTTTAATTTCGTTAATCAAAGGTTGACTTAATATAGGTAATTGGGTTTAAAATAGTGGCTTCAATTATTACAACGATTGCTTATACCTTTTCTTGGTAAATAAGCAGTATTCTTTGTTTTTAGAAATAAGTAAGAGGGTTATATGTCTGTTTCCTCTCCAGCTTCACCACAAGCTTACATCAAGCATCATCTTGAGAACTTGCAAGTAGGTTCGGGTTTTTGGACCTTAAACCTTGACTCACTGTTCTTTTCAATTCTACTTGGTGTAATCTTTTTATGGATTTTTCACCGCGTTGCTAAAAAAGCAACTAGTGGAGTGCCAAGTAAATTACAATGTGCTGTTGAGATGATTTTTGAATTTGTAAACAATACCGTTAAAGATATGTTCACAGGTCAAAATAAACTCATTGCACCATTAGCTTTAACAGTGTTTATTTGGGTTTTTTTAATGAATTTTATGGATCTTATCCCGGTTGACTTTCTACCTTATGCAGGCCAATACCTAGGTCTATCACATTTAAGGGTTGTTCCAACAGCTGATGTTAGCATCACTATGTCAATGTCTTTAGGCGTGTTTGCCCTTATTATTATTTATTCTATTAAATATAAAGGGATTAGTGGTTTCATTAAAGAATATACACTTCACCCTTTCAATCACTGGGCATTTGCGCCTATTAATTTAGTGCTTGAATTAGTTAGCCTTTTAGCTAAACCTGTTTCTTTAGGACTTCGACTTTTCGGAAATATGTATGCTGGTGAACTTATCTTCATCTTAATTGCTGCATTATTACCTTGGTGGTCACAGTGGGTATTGTCATTACCTTGGGCCATCTTCCATATTTTAATTATTACATTACAAGCATTTATTTTTATGGTGTTGACGATCGTTTATTTAGCTATGGCGTCGGCAACGGAAGATCATTAATTTTAATATTTTTTTGATAATAAACTGGAGTATATAATGGATATTAGTATGTTATTTGTAGCCGCAGGTATAATGATGGGATTAGCTGCAATTGGTGGTGCAGTTGGTATTGGTTTATTAGGTGGTAAATTTTTAGAAGGTGCTGCTCGCCAACCAGAATTAATGCCTATGTTACGTACTCAATTCTTTATCGTTATGGGCTTAGTTGATGCGATCCCAATGATTTGTGTGGGTATTGCGCTTTATGTTATTTTTGCTGTCGCTGGCTAATAAAAATTTAAGAGGAATCGTGTCATGAATATGAACGCAACGCTCCTCGGCCAAGCAATTACATTTGTATTGTTTGTTTGGTTCTGTATGAAGTTTGTTTGGCCTCCAGTTATTGGCGCAATTGAAAAGCGTCAAAAAGAGATAGCCGAAGGACTTGCTTCAGCAGAAACAGCAAAAAAAGATTTGGAATTAGCCAAAGCAAATACATCTGACATAATGCAACAGGCTAAGGTTGAGGCCAATGCAATTATTGAGCAAGCAAACAAACGCAAAGCAGCCATTCTTGAAGAAGCAAAGCAAGAAGCTTCTCGTGAAAAAGAACGAATTGTTGCTCAAGGGCTTGCCGAAGTAGAGGCCGAACGCAAACGAGCTAAAGAAGAGCTCAAACAACAAGTCGCTACACTCGCTATTGC
Source organism: Gilliamella sp. Nev6-6 (assembly GCF_001690605.1). Taxonomy (NCBI): domain Bacteria; kingdom Pseudomonadati; phylum Pseudomonadota; class Gammaproteobacteria; order Orbales; family Orbaceae; genus Gilliamella; species Gilliamella sp. Nev6-6. Next base: position 29,848 of record NZ_LZHP01000100.1, read on the forward strand.
TGGTGCAGAAAAAATTATTCAACGTTCTGTTAATGAAGCCGCAAATAGCGACATCATTGATAAACTCGTAGCTGAACTATAAGGAGATATGAGCAATGGCTGACTTAATTACGATTGCTCGCCCTTATGCTAAAGCCGCTTTCGAGTTTGCGGTAGAAAAAAACAGCATCGAATCATGGCATAAAATGCTAGTGTTGACATCAGAAGTAAGCAAAGATGCTCAAATAAAGAGTGTTTTAACATCTGACATGAAAGCCGATTCGGTGGCTAATTTACTCATCAATATCTGCAAAGATGTGTTAGATGAGTTTAGCACTAACTTTATTAAGATTATGGCTGAAAACAAACGGTTATCACTTCTTCCCGAAGTACTAACTTTGTTTGAGCAATATTGTTTAGAGAAAGATGCCCAAGCAGATGTAGATGTGATTTCTGCTAGTGAGCTAACCAATGAACAACTTAATAAGATTTCTGTCGCTGTCGAAAAACGTTTATCACGAAAAGTAAAACTAAAATGTCACATAGATAAATCGCTCATTTCTGGTTTTATTATTCGTACGGGCGATATGGTTATTGATAGTAGTATCAGAGGGCGTTTAAATCGTTTAAATGACGCTCTACAGTCTTAAGGGGACTGATAATGCAGCTAAATTCAACTGAAATAAGTGAACTAATTAAAGAGCGGATAGCTCAGTTCAATATTGTGAGTGATGCTCACAATGAAGGAACTATCATATCTGTAAGTGATGGTATCCTTCGAATCCATGGACTAACTGATGTAATGCAAGGTGAAATGATTGCATTACCAGGAGGTCGCTATGCAATGGCTCTCAACCTTGAAAGAGACTCTGTCGGTGCAGTGGTCATGGGACCATACGAAGATTTGTCTGAAGGAATGAAAGTCCAATGTACTGGTCGTATATTACAAGTACCAGTCGGTGAAGGTTTATTAGGTCGCGTTATTAACACACTAGGTGAGCCAATTGATGGTAAAGGTTCACTTCAACATGATGGATTTTCACCAGTTGAAGTTGTTGCCCCTGGTGTTATCGATCGTAAATCCGTTGATCAAGCATTACAAACTGGCTATAAAGCCGTTGACTCAATGATTCCAATTGGCCGAGGTCAGCGTGAACTTATCATCGGTGACCGTCAAACCGGTAAAACAGCACTTGCTATTGATGCGATCATCAACCAACGTGACTCTGGCGTAAAATGTATCTATGTCGCTATTGGACAAAAACAATCAACTATTGCCAATGTTGTGCGTAAACTTGAAGAACATGGTGCATTAAAAAATACGATTGTTGTTGTTGCCTCTGCATCTGAATCAGCAGCATTACAATATTTAGCACCATATGCAGGTTGTGCAATGGGCGAATACTTTCGCGATCGTGGTCAAGATGCATTAATTGTTTATGATGATTTATCTAAACAAGCGGTTGCTTACCGTCAAATTTCGTTATTACTTCGTCGCCCACCTGGACGTGAAGCTTACCCTGGTGATGTATTTTATCTTCACTCGCGTTTACTTGAACGTGCTGCGCGTGTCAACGAAGCCTATGTTGAAGAGTACACTAAAGGCGAAGTTAAAGGTAAAACAGGTTCTTTAACTGCATTACCAATTATTGAAACTCAAGCTGGTGACGTTTCGGCATTCGTACCAACTAACGTAATTTCGATTACTGATGGTCAGATATTCCTTGAAACTAGCCTATTTAACTCAGGAATTCGCCCAGCGGTTAACCCAGGAATTTCAGTTTCACGTGTAGGTGGTGCAGCGCAAACTAAGATAATGAAAAAATTATCAGGTGGTATCCGTACTGCGCTTGCACAATATCGTGAATTAGCTGCGTTCTCACAGTTTGCATCTGACTTAGATGAAGCAACAAGAAATCAATTAAGCCACGGTGAAAAAGTAACCGAATTGTTAAAACAAAAGCAATACTCACCAATGACTGTTGCTGAACAATCAATTGTACTTTACGCCGCTGAGCGTGGTTATTTAGAAGATGTTGAACTTGCTAAAGTGTTACCATTTGAAACCGCACTACTTGCTTATGCTCATAGTCAACATGGCGATTTTGTTAAACAAATTGATGAGACCGGTAATTACAATGATGAGATTGAAAGTAAGCTAAAAGCATTACTTGAAAGCTTTAAATCAACTCAAACTTGGTAAGGGTGGGGGTAAAAAATGGCTAATGCAAAAGAAATTAGAACCAAAATTGCCAGTATCCAAAGTACGCAAAAGATCACTAAAGCGATGGAAATGGTTGCTAACTCTAAAATGCGTAAAACGCAAGATAGAATGGCCGCTAGCCGACCATATGCAGAGATGATCCGTGAAGTAATTGGACATTTAGCGTTAGCTCAGATAGGCGCCAAACATCCTTATTTAGAACAAAGAGATGTAAAGCGAATTGGCTACCTTATCATTTCAACCGATCGTGGTTTATGTGGTGGTTTAAATATCAACCTTTTTAAAAGTGTTATTGCCGATATGTCAGCATGGCAAGAAAAAGGGGTGGAAACTGATGTTGCTTTAATTGGCTCTCGAGGTGTTTCATTTTTTTCATCATTGAAAACAAACATCTTAACCCAAGTCACTAACTTGGGAGACGAGCCAACTTTATCCAATTTAATTGGTCCGGTAAAAACAATGCTTGAGGCATATGACAGCGGTAAAATTGATAAATTATATATTGTTACCAATAAATTTATTAATACGATGTCGCAAAAGCCAACAATACAGCAATTATTACCATTACCACCATCAGAAGATAAAGAGCTCAAAGCTTCATCATGGGATTATATTTATGAGCCTGACGCTAAATCACTATTAGATGTGATTTTACGTCGCTATATTGAATCACAAGTCTACCAAGCAGTGGTTGATAATTTAGCGAGTGAACAAGCAGCAAGAATGGTAGCCATGAAAGCGGCAACAGATAACGGTGCAAACCTAATTAATGAATTGCAAATTGTGTATAACAAAGCGCGCCAAGGTGCGATTACTAATGAATTGATTGATATTGTATCCGGTGCAGCCGCGGTTTCAGGTTAGTGCTAAATATTGGCTTATAGTTAAGAAAAAGACGTAGAGGATTAAAAATGGCTACTGGAAAGATTGTCCAGATCATCGGTGCGGTGGTTGATGTCGAATTCCCCGAAGATGCAGTACCAAAGGTATATGACGCATTAGAAGTGGAAACTGGCACTGAAAAATTAGTTCTGGAAGTTCAACAACAATTAGGTGGTGGCGTTGTTTGTTGTATTGCGATGGGATCATCTGATGGTTTAAGACGTGGACTTAAAGTGGTAAACACTGGTCACGGCATTGAAGTACCAGTGGGGACTAAAACACTGGGGCGTATCATGAACGTACTTGGTGATCCGGTTGATAAAGCAGGTCCAATTGGGGAAGAAGAGCGTTGGGCTATCCACCGCGCAGCACCGACTTATGAAGAACTTGCAAACTCAACTGAATTACTTGAAACAGGTATTAAAGTTATTGATTTAATTTGCCCATTTGCTAAAGGGGGTAAAGTGGGTCTATTCGGTGGTGCTGGTGTGGGTAAAACCGTTAATATGATGGAGTTAATCCGTAACATCGCTATCGAACACTCTGGTTACTCAGTATTTACAGGTGTAGGTGAACGTACTCGTGAAGGTAATGACTTTTATCACGAAATGAAAGAATCAAACGTGCTTGATAAAGTATCGTTAGTTTATGGTCAGATGAATGAGCCACCAGGAAACCGTTTGCGCGTTGCGTTAACTGGTTTAACCATGGCAGAAAAATTCCGCGATGAAGGTAAAGATGTATTATTATTCATCGATAATATTTATCGTTATACCTTAGCTGGTACCGAAGTATCTGCATTATTAGGTCGTATGCCATCGGCTGTAGGTTATCAACCGACATTAGCCGAAGAAATGGGCTTACTACAAGAGCGTATCACTTCAACTAAAACTGGTTCAATTACTTCAATCCAAGCTGTATATGTACCAGCAGATGACTTGACTGACCCATCACCAGCAACAACATTTGCTCACTTAGATGCAACAATCGTATTGAGCCGACAAATCGCCTCATTAGGTATCTATCCAGCGGTGGATCCATTGGATTCAACCAGCCGTCAATTAGATCCTTTAGTGGTTGGTCAAGAGCACTATGATTGTGCCCGTGGTGTTCAATCGATTTTGCAACGTTATCAAGAATTAAAAGATATTATTGCGATTCTTGGCATGGACGAGTTATCAGAAGAAGATAAATTAATTGTTGCTCGTGCGCGTAAGATTCAACGCTTCTTATCTCAACCATTCTTTGTTGCAGAAGTATTTACTGGTTCACCAGGTAAATATGTATCATTGAAAGATACGATAAGTGCATTTACGGGTATCATGAAAGGCGATTATGACCATATACCAGAACAAGCGTTCTATATGGTTGGTTCAATTGATGAAGCGATTGAGAAAGCAAAATCTCTCTAGGAGATTCATTGAGCAGATCGTATTAACGGAGATAGTAATATGGCACTAACTTCCTATCAATTAGAAGTTGTTAGTGCTGAATCTCACCTATTTTCAGGTGATGTTCAGCGAATCAGAGTAACTGGTCAAGAAGGCGAGCTCGGGATTTATCCTGGTCATACACCTTTACTCACAACAATAAAACCGGGTATGGTTGGTATTGTGAAAACGAATGGCGAAGAAGAGTTTATCTATCTGTCTGGTGGTATTTTAGAAGTTCAACCTAACATCGTAACCATCTTAGCAGATACTGCTATTCGCGGTGAAGACTTAGATGAAGCAAGAGCACAAGAAGCGGTAAGGCAAGCGCAGGAACATATTAATCACCTAAGTGATGATGTGTCATTTGCTCAAGCATCTGCCGAACTATCTAAGGCATTAGCAAAAATTCGTGTTATTGAATTAACTCGCCGTGTCGGCCAATAATTTGCTTTTTATGTTGTAGTGCACGAAAAAGGTTACTGGATAGAATTGCTGAGTAACCTTTTTAATTTTAGCGTTCCAAATGTTAAGCGTTAGTTTTCTTTCAATACTCTTCAGTATTATTTTCTTATTAAATTGATACTGAAACCTACATTTTTCTAAAACTTTTTAATAGAAAACTCGCAATAACTTAAAATTTCTTTTTTATTTAAATATAGGAAAATTAGGGTTATACCTACTACTTAGCTGTTTTCGTAAAGTAACAAGGGTAGTTATTCAACAGTTTTTGAAACAAAGTAAACTACACCCAATCCAGCAGAGCAAGAATCATAAATATCATTTTCATTAGCCTCTACAGCGTCATTTTTCGTTATGGCTTGATAACTGTTACCATCATCATCATAGAAAACAAAATGATAAACTTGTGTATATATATACTGTTTTTTTATTGTAGTATTTGTATTTTTCTTCTTTTCTGAAGCCAATAAGGTGACTTTGGTTTTGGACGGATCTAAATTTCCCATATCAACGATACCAACATATTGCATCTGCCTTAGTGCATCGTTCATAAACTGATTTGAACAATTAGGTACTTTAGCAAAAGAGATAGCTGGTAATATTAGCCCAATAATTAAAATAATTTTTTTCATGTTATAACCTTAATTTTGTTTTCCTTATTCTGTATAGCTAACTTGTAAAGCTACAGTATCAATTCATTAAATAAATTTTGAAATCTTTGGCAATCTGATCCATTAATCAAAATAATCAATTTGGCGTTTTGATACTAAATAACTATCAACTTCACCTATTGAGCAGTCTTTATTAGAAGCTTCACTTTTGGTGATAACTTCATAAGCTTTATTTTTATTATCATAAAAAACAAAATGGTAAATTTGCGTATATAAATCCTTACTTTTCTGTTCAGATGCTAAAAGGGTTATTCTCAATTTTGATTGATTCAAGTTTTCAATCTCCACTATATTACTATTTTTCAACCACTCCTTAGCCTTATCCAAAGCGCGAGTATGGCAATCTGGCCCTTTAGCAAAAGATAGCATTGGGCATAATATTAACAATATTACTAAAGAAAGCTTTTTCATATAATTACCTTAAATTATTCTTTTTTTAAATTATATTATTTTTATCATTGACTAAAAACACGCTAAAATGCCAAATTTACTTGCCTATTATTAGATAAGCTACTAATGAACTTGACTTTTGGATATTAGATATTTATTCACATCACTGATTGAACATTCTTCATATGATGCTTGGCTTTTGGTAATAACTTGGTAGCTATTACCATGTGTATCATAAAAAACAAAGTTATATATTTGCGTATACACCCCTTTTTTTATTTCTTCTGATACCAACTGTGTTATTTTAGTTTTAGATTCATCTAACTTTCGAATATCGACTATGTTCTCGTTTTTCATCCAAGCCAAAGTCATATTCATCGGCCAAGAATAACAATTAGGTCCTTTAGCAAAAGAGGCTAATGGGCACAACATTAACAATATTAGTATAGAAAACTTTTTCATCTTATTACCTCAATTCATTCATTTCTTATCTTTGGCAGAATATAACCACTTAATAATTTAACAATAGTTCGATTGATAACTGGCTAATAAGTTTTTGCCCTTGCCCAACTTACCTCTTCAATTAAACTTATTGTTTTCACATAATTATTTAATTTAATTATTTTATAGTGAGTTAGCTTATCATAAACGTGTATTGTTAATACACTATTTGTTATATTAATCCTCGCCCCCAAAATGGATAAATGCCACCGCTGTGATATCAATAAAAAGGGGGGAAGCAAGAGCTTCATATTTGGCCTTCTGGTTTAGATAAACAAGTCAAAGAAATTGATGATAAAAAAGGCTAAACCAATGAAAATGATTAAGCTAGTTGTTATATTGTTGGTTAATTTTATAGGGGGATTACTAAGTTATCGATAGTGTTATCACTTTATCAGGAAACACGGTACACCTGAGTCTTATTATTTACTATTTTATGGTTTGTGTTATTGCTGTTTTATTATTATTTCAATCGTTATATTAAATAAAACGACCATCAGGTTTAGTTTTTTGTGGGATGATTGTTGGTATTTTAATAAGTTTTATCTTATGGATTACCTGTCCATTCATTGTGGAAAATTATCATAGATCATCAGCCCTGAATGTAGATATTATTATAATCTATCTATTTATACCATCAGCTATTACCCTTAATTTCGCCATATTTCCAGTAAACTTATTGTGTTGTCATTACTCAATTGTTTGGATTGAAAAAATATATAATAAAATTATTCATATGATTAGGTCATCTTAAACCGTATAGAGACAACCAATACGGTATGTCCATTCAAATTAAGTTCTAGTACAATAAAAATCAGTCAGAAAAACCATTGATTTTATTGAAGTTTTTATTTTGAAAAAATGATAAGAAATAATAACATGAATCCTTTTGCTGCAAGCTATACCTTATGGTGTACGGGTTAATACATTAAGTCTATTGTAAAGGCGGATACTATTTAATATTTTGGCTAGGATCATATAAAGTATTGAGATTTAATCTTACATAACTTATTAAATAAAATAATATTATGGATTTTTATAATAAAAAAAATGATATAGTATGAAAGATTAATTTTTGATTATTAATAAAGATGTGATTTTTTAATGAAGAAAATTACTTCCTTCTTATTTTTTATACCCATTATATGGTTAATGTTTTCTTTTTCATGTTTAGCTAAACCAAAAGTTATCCATGTTCTTGTTGCACTATGTGATAACAAATACCAAAAGATTGTTCCTGTTCCAAAAGCTATAGGTAATGGACAAGATCCAAAAAGTAATCTTTATTGGGGAGCCGCTTATGGTTTTAAAACCTATTTTGCAAAACAAAAAGAGTGGCAAGTTATAAAAATTAATCGGCCAAGCAATGATAAAATATTAGAAGAAATAATTTATAAACATCAAAATCAAGATGTTTATATCATAGCGCAAGCATATAATGGTAAATATATAGATGATACTGTCAATGATTTTCTAGATTATGCTGCTGGTAAAAAAGAGCAATCCTATTTGTTTGGTGATAAAAAAGTTATTGTTGGAGGCAAGGCTGACTTAGTTGTTTATATTGGTCATGATTCGTTAATGGAATGGTCATGGCGTAAATATTTACCTGATAGCTGGCGATGGGAAACACTCTCAAAAGAGCAACAGGCAAAACAAAAATCGCGTTATGCAGCAGTATTTGCATGCAAAAGTCAGCAATATTTTTCACCACCGCTATCTCGTTTAGGTATTACGCCACTGATTTTAACTATGCACCGAATGGCACCTGAAGCATATAGCGTTTATGCAATGATTGATAGCTGGCTAAAAGTTGAACCAAAAGAAGTTACCCGCCAAAAGGTAGCAAGCGCTTATAGCCAATATCAAAAACTAAATAAGCCAGCATTACAGATTTTTACAACTGAATATAAGCAATAATCCTAATTATTTTTTTAATCACACGATAAGCACTATAGATGTTTAATTTATAGCAAAATAATTAAATAGCGAAGGTATATATACAATTATGAAAGCACCTAAAATTGTCATTTTAACTGGCGCAGGTATTTCAGCTGAATCTGGATTATCAACGTTCCGTGCACAAAATGGATTGTGGGAAGGGTATAATGTAGATGATGTTGCAACCTATGAGGGATATATTCGAGATCCGATTGCTGTTCATCAATTTTATAATATGTTGCGTAATAAATTACAAGATCCTAATGTAAAACCCAATGCTGCACATTTTGCATTGGCAGAACTAGAACAAAAGTTAGGTTTTGATAACGTATTAATTGTGACACAAAATGTAGATAATTTGCATGAACAAGCTGGATCAAAAAATATTATTCACATGCATGGTGAGTTATTAAAAGTTCGTAATGAAAAAACAGGGCAGATTATTGATTGTAATAAAGATATCGATTATGCACAAAATACATTAATCCGCCCACATATTGTTTGGTTTGGAGAGATTCCATTACAAATGGATGCTATCCATGACGCACTGTTACAAACAGATTATTTTATTTCAATAGGTACATCAGGGAATGTTTATCCAGCAGCGGGGTTTGTTCAGATTGCAAATCAATCTGGTGCTAAAACCATTGAACTGAATTTAGAGCCTAGCTTTAAACAAAATTTATTCCAAACAAAAATTTATGGACCTGCAAGTAAAATTGTTCCTGAATTTATTAAGACATTTATCTAACAATAAACGCTATTTTAGCTTTTTTAGATAATTTTTATTACCCAAATTATTCATTTGGTTATAAATCCATTTAGCTCTTTTTTGTACCCGTTCACTTGCTATTGTTGGACTCCAACGCCTTGGGTTAGGTAATATTGCTGCAAGTAAACTTGCTTGCTTTGCAGTTAACTGATTAGCACTAACATTAAAATAGTGCTGAGCGGCGGCTTCAATACCAAAAATACCCTCTCCCCATTCAGCACAATTTAAATAGATTTCCAGTATACGTTTTTTGGGCCAAAATAGTTCTATCCACAATGTAAACCAAGACTCAACACCTTTGCGAATCCAGCTACGAGATGGCCATAAAAAGATATTTTTAGCAACTTGCTGAGTGATTGTGCTAGCTCCTTTGATTTTTTTGCTATTTTGATTATGATCTAAGGCGATGCGAATAGCATTAAAATCAAATCCCCAATGCACAGCAAAATTTTGATCTTCTGAGGCTATTACGGCAATTTTAATATTGTCCGAAATTTCATTCCAATCTTTCCAAACTCGTTGTTGAGGTATATTCCAATGCATGACTTTACGTTCTATCATTAACATAGACCCATATGGAGGATTCCACCAACGCATAACTAAAGTTGAAAAAACAGATAGTAGCATTAGTCCGATTATTACCTTTTTGGCAATGGCTAGAATTTTTTTTAATAAACGAATCATGCTAATTTTATATAATATAAAGTAAAAAGGTAGATAAGATACGATATATTATTGTTTAAATAAATATCTTTTTATAAAATCAACAATTTGAATTGGTTGATTGATATCAAAAATAGGCACAGAAACATCTAATGGTTCATCACTGGCTATCGCTATTGTAAACTCATCTATATAGAGGGGCTTTTTATTTGCTTGACGATGACAAATGATTTTAGGAATATTTTCGTCTTTAAATCCTTCAATCAATATAATATCAACATCATTAAATTGATTAATGAGCGTGATTAAATCTGCTGGTTTATTCGGTGTTTCTTGAATCATTGCATAACGATTATTACATGCAATAATTGTTTGCAAAGATCCAGCTTTTCGCAATTCATAACTATCTTTACCAGGAATATCAAACTCAATGTTATGGTGCGCATGTTTTAATGAACCAATAGTAAAACCTTGTTCAACGAATAATTCAATGATCTTTTTTAGTAAAGTTGTTTTGCCGTTACCACTATAACCACAAATCCCAATAATTTTCCGGTTGTTCATCGATTCTTTACTCTAATGTGCTATATTGAAGATTAGGTAATATTACACTATTTTATACAATGCCTGTTGGAGAAGGAGCGTTATATGTACGATTTTTTGAATGATTATAATCAAACGGTTCACCCTCATTTACTAAAAAATTTTATTGATATTGCTGATAAAAAATTGAGTGGTTATGGTTTAGATGATATCTGTGATCATGCAATAGAAAGCATAAAAAAACAATTGAAATCACCAAAGGCTGATATTCATTTTATGCCTGGAGGAACTATTACTAATTTAACAGTAATTTCACATATATTAAGACCTTATCAAGCGGTTATTGCAACTGACACAGGGCATATTAATGTGCATGAAACTGGCGCTATTGAGGCGACAGGGCATAAAGTGTTAACAGTGCAAACGGAAGATGGGAAACTGACACCAGAATTGATTAAGCCTGTTTTAACTCATCATTGCGATGAGCATATGGTACAACCTAAACTTGTCTATATCTCAAATACGACAGAACTCGGTACGGTATATACCAAGCAAGAACTCAAAAAACTATATCAATTTTGCCAAAAAAATCACCTTTATCTTTATTTAGATGGTGCAAGATTAGCGATGGCATTAACGGCAAAAGATAATGATATTACTTTTCCTGATTTAGCAAAATATACTGATGTATTTTATATTGGTGGAACTAAAGTGGGGGCTTTTGCTGGTGAAGCGGTGATATTTAATAATCTTTCCATTAATCAAGATTTTCGTTTTAGCATGAAGCAAAAAGGAGCAATCTTAGCCAAAAGCTGGATTATTGCCATACAAATTAAAGCATTAATGCAAAATAATCTTTATTTTGAGTTAGGGAAGCACAGTAATGAGATGGCTGATAAATTAAAAACACTATTTGAGAAAGCAGGGTTAACATTTATCGCCAAACCACAAAGTAATCAGCTATTTGTTAATTGTCCAATCCAACTGGCTGAAAAAATTCTTGCTCATTACGCCGTAGATAATCTTGGACAAACTGATGCTAAACACATTGGTTTGCGTTTTTGCACCTCATGGTCCACACAAGATGAAGAAATAGAATTATTTGCTGAGCAATTTCAGAAATGGTTGGCATAACAAATAAATAGCGATTAGGCGTTGATATGAACTACTTTAAATAAAATAACCTGCCCCCATGATTAAGGCTATATTATCTATTGATAAATAGCCTTAATACCGATGATATACTTATCTTATTTCTATCTCAGTAGTTTTTTATTTGATTTGCTTGTTTAAGTTCTTCAGGCGTATTGATATTAATAAAACAAAAAGTCTGATCATTAAAATCAACGGATTTTGCATCAATTTGTTCTAAAAATGACATTAATTTACGATTACCTTGTTCCAAATACAATTTAAGTTTTTGGATAACTGTTTTATGAATAAGCAAAATAGTTGGGTGATTATACTGACCATCACACGGGTAGATTGCTTTGCTGTTTGAAGTATGTATTGCTAAACGCGCGATTAAATCATTTGGTAGGAAAGGGGTATCACAACTAACAAATAAATTCCAATCTGTTTCACTACGTAATAACCCACTGTAAATGCCAGATAATGGCCCTAAATAGCCAGTTAGATCATCGCTAAATACTGGGTATTGAGCTTTTCGATATTGATTAGTATTACGATTGCAGTTAATCATAATTGAGTCAACTTGAGGTTTGATATGGTTAATGACATGTTGGTAAAGCGGTTTTCCGTTTAACAACAGTAATCCTTTATCATCACCATTCATTCGTAAACTTTGCCCTCCTGCTAGAATAATTGCAGTAATTGGTACACTTTTCATAAATTATTTCTCTTTTGCATTGCCAAAAAACAAAATAACATTACTATATAACAAAGTTGTTTTAAGTTTTAGCATACATATTTTAAACATAGCAGCTCAATTATTCATGAAATTGAGTATATACCAGCCTGTTTTTAATATGTAAATTAAATTTTATATCATCATCTTCAATTGCTTTGAGGATTAAAAAAGGTATTAATTATGAAATGTCATCGTATTGATGAAGTAATGGAATTATTACAACCCGCTTGGGAAAGTGATTCAGATCTTAACCTATTACAATTTTTAGCTAAATTGGGTCAAGAAGCGGGGTTTGAAGGTGAATTAAAGGACTTGAGTGACGAAGTTTTAATTTATCATTTAAAAATGCGAGGCTCAGATAAGAGCGAAGCTATTCCAGGCCTAAAAAAAGATTATGAAGAAGATTTTAAATCTGCGTTGTTAAAAGCACGTGGAATTATAAAAGAATAAGGAGGATTATGAATATGAAAAAAACGCTGATAGCAATTAGTATTGCACTTTTTTCTGTAAACTGTTTTGCAGATGAAGGTAAAACAACAACTAAATCCGAAGTATCAACAACCACAACTGCGCCAGAGCCGATCGAATTAGGCAAACAATATGCTGCATTGCCAACAAACCCTTCACCTGACAAAGAAGTTATAGAGTTTTTTTCGTTTAATTGTCCAAGCTGTTTTAGATTTGAAATTCAAAATCAAGGTTCGCACACCATTGGTAAAGCTTTACCTGAGGGAGTCAAATTTAAACGTTATCATTTAGAGGATTTTGGACCACTAGCTAAAGAGCTTGCGCAAGCGTGGGCTGTAGCGAATGTCCTTGGTATTGAAGATAAAGCTTCAGTTGCACTTTATAATGCAGTTCAAAAAGATAAAACAATAAAAACAGCTGATGATATTAAAGTGGTTTTTGAAAAATTAGGTATCAGTGGTGAAGTGTATGATAAAACCAAAGATGGCTTTTTAGTTAAAGCCTTTATGGCGCAACAAGCAAGTGCAATTAAAGAGATGAAACCAGAGTCTATTCCTACTGTTATTGTTAATCGTAAGTTTTTTATCATAGCAAATCAACTTAATATAACTAGTGATGAAGCATTTATTAATGACTATGCAAGAGTGACTGCATTTGTTGCTGGGTTAGATCCTAATGCAAAAGTAGAGCAAAAAACAAATTCCGATAAAAAATAATGTGATGATATATCATTGTTATCATTTTTTACTAAAAGTATAACTTATTATTTTTAATAGATAAGTTAAGCGTTTAGTACTAATATTACCATCCCTTTGCATAGCTATTTTATGCAAAGGGATTTTTTATTATAAGAATATGATTATTCTCTTTCTAAAGCATGAATAGGATCAAGCTTAGCAGCTCGTCTTGCTGGAAAGTAGCCAAAGATAATGCCAATTATACTGGAGCAACTAAATGCGGCAATAATGGCAAGAATGGAAAAACTCATAGCAAATGACGTAACAACAGCATTAAAAACAAACCCAATAGCAAATGAAAGTAAAATACCTATTGTTCCACCAATTAGGCAAACTAATACTGCTTCGATCAAAAATTGTTGTAGTATATCACTTGAACGAGCACCAACCGCCATACGTACACCAATTTCGCGAGTTCTTTCGGTGACCGAGACTAACATGATATTCATCACCCCAATACCGCCAACAATAAGTGAAATTAGCGCAATAGCTGAAACCAATAGAGTCATTACCCAAGTTGAGGAATTAATTGTTTCTCGTATATTGTCTGAGTTAAAAATATAAAAGTCTTTTGTGCCATGCCTTTTTAACATAATTTGATTAATAGCTTGCTCAGCAACCGATAGATCAACATTATCGTTAACGCGTACCGTAATACTTTTTAATGACGTTTGCCCAACCATACGATTAATAACTGTGGTATAAGGTAACCAAATATTTAAACTCTCATTGCTACCAAACCCTTGTTGTTGTTTGGTAGCAATACCAATTATTCTTACTGGTAATTGTCCCACCATTAAAATTTTTCCAATAGGATTTTGATTGGCAAATAATCGTTTAACCGTATTTTCATCGATTACCGCATCTTGTGTGGAAGCAATAATACTTGTTTCATCGAAAGATTTCCCCTGTGTAATATTATAGCCACGAACGGCAAAAAATTGCTCACCAACACCATTTACAGTTCCTATTACAGCAAGGTTGTTAATTCGAAAATAGACACTGGTTGCAAGGTTTGGGGTCGTACTATGAACAAAGCTTTGTTGAGCTAAAAAATCCGCATCAGATGAGCGCAATGTAGTGATTTTATCCGCATTGCGATCACCAAATCCCGATCCGGCATAAATTTCTAAAGTACTCGTTCCTAATGAATTAATATTAGATAAAATTTTTTGTTTGGTACCTTGACCTAACGCAACAACTGACACCACAGAGGCAATACCAATTATAATACCTAACATAGTTAAAATAGTTCGTAACCGTTGTGAGACCATCGATAAAATAGCCATTTTAAACGCATCACGAAAACGATAATATTTTGCCCAGAAATTATCTTGCGTTTTAGTCGCTTCGATCTGCTTAACTTGGCGATTAGCATTGCAATTTTGTTCAGATTGGTAATTTTGGTTAATTGAATCAGAAACAATATTCCCGTCACTAATTTCAACAACTCGCTGGGCACTTTTAGCAATATTTGTATCGTGAGTAACAATAATAACCGTGTGACCTTGTTGGTGTAATTCTTGTAATATTGCCATCACTTCTAAACCACTTTTACGATCGAGGGCTCCTGTTGGTTCATCAGCTAAAATAATTTGTCCACCATTAATTAGAGCTCGACCAATACTGACTCGTTGTTGCTGTCCTCCCGATAACTGGCTAGGTTTATTATCTATTTTGTCGGCAAGCCCTAAACGGGTTAAAATTTCATTCGCTCTTTTTTGTCGTTGCTCGCTGGTAATACCCGCATAAATAGCAGGAATTTCTACATTTCCACGTGCGGTTAGTGCATTTAATAAATGATAACGTTGAAAGATAAAGCCAAAATGCTCACGACGTAATTCAGCTAGCTCATCAAGGGATAACTTCCTTGTTGCGCGTCCACTAATAGAGTAAGTCCCTGAGGTTGGTTTATCTAGGCAGCCTAAAATATTCATCAAAGTGGACTTTCCAGATCCTGAAGCCCCAATAATAGCTACCATTTCACCAGCATTAATTGTCAGATTGATGCCTTTAAGAACTTGTATGGTTGAATCTCCTGCAGGAAACTCACGAACAATATTCTCAAGCTTGATAAGCGGTATATTATTCCCCATGTTAGAATCGAATCCTTGGTGATCTTGCATTATTGCCTATTGAAGCGCCATTAGCACTACTGACCACAACAATATCACCTTCTTTAATACCTGATTTTATTTCAACATTGATATTGTTATCGGCACCCAAAATAACCTCACGCTCTTCAATTTCTTTATATTTATTTAACAGATAAATAACCGCTTTGTTTTTGTCTAATTTTTTTTGGATTGCTTGAGAAGGAATAGTTAGCACATCTTTTGCTTCGGACAAAACGATATAAACTTGCGCTGTCATTGAAATTCTTAAAATATGATCGGGATTATCCACATCAAATAACCCATTGTAATAAATTGCACTTTTTGTGGATGATGAGCTTGACGAGGTTGCCTCTGTATTAATCGAGTCTGGCGCAGGCTCGATTGCGCGCAGAGTTAAACCATCAAAACGCCTATTAGGTTGACCTAAAATAGTAAAATAAACTGGCATTCCTTTTTTAACATTAACCACATCAGCTTCAGAAATTTGTGCCTCAATGGTCATTTTATCAAGCTGAGCTACTTTAACTATGGTTGGTGCACTTTGCACGGAGTTAACTGTTTGCCCTTCATCGACTGGAATTGCGACAATTACACCATCAATAGGTGAGCGAATTTTAGTATATCCTAAGTTCACTTTCGCTGTATCTACAGCAACTTGTGCTTTAACAATATCGGCATCAAGTGCTGCAATATCGGCTTTAATTACATCAAGCTCGGCTTTTGCTGCATCCAAATCAGATTGAGCACCAACGCCTTTATTAACTAACTTGCGATGGCGATCATAAGTTAATTGATAGTTAATTAATTTCGCTTTTTTAGCTTCACGCTGTGCTTCTAAACTATTGAGTGATGCTTCTGATTGTTTTAAATCATTACTTTGTTTAAGATCGTCAATCTCGGCAATCATATCGCCTTGTTTAACTTCATCACCCAATTCAACATAAAGCTTTTTAATTTGACCCGAAACTTGAGCACCAACACTGACTTGTTTAAATGCACTAATTGTCCCATCTGCTAGGACTGTTTTTTCAATATTGCCTTTTGTTGCTGGTGACGTAATATAATTAACTGTCGTTTGCGAAGAGAAAAAAATTATTTTTGTAATATAAATAATTGCAAAAGTAATGACGGCTATGAATAAATACTTTTTTTTAAAAAACTTTAACAATCTTTTTCATCCTTATGTTTTGTTATTATTTTTTAACCATTGTATCGCAATAAATAAAAATGAAATTGATAACTATTCTTAATAAATTGTAATAATTATGAAAATTATCTAATATAAATTATCTATTTTATACTATAACGCATATTTTTCTGAAACTTTTTTACAATAATTAAACGACCCAATCAGCCATAATGTGATCTTTATTCTGATTTATTCGCGATTGCGCTATAATGGCGCAAATTTCTAGAGTTGATGAAGATAACAAAGCAATGGCACTAAAAATAACATCAAAATGTATCAATTGTGATATGTGTGAGCCTGAGTGCCCAAACGAGGCTATCTCAATGGGCTTTGACACATATGAAATCGATCCGAATAAATGTACGGAATGTGTGGGTTATTATGATCATTCTACATGCCAGTGTGTTTGCCCTATTCAAAATGCAATTATTGCCGATCCTCAACACGTTGAAACACAAGAGCAATTACTCGTAAAATTTGAGCGGCTTAAAGCTATTACTAAATAATCAGCTAGATTTAACATCGATGCGTAATTCTTTAGGAATTTCAAACGTGATATTTTCTAAAATGCCATCCGTTTCAATGAGTGATGTACAACCAAGAATTTTTAAGTGATCAATAACTTGCTGCACTAAGATATCGGGGGCAGAAGCACCAGCGGTTACCCCTATCGTATGCGCATTTACTAACCACTCTTTTTGGATGTCTGAAGCAAAATCAATTAAATAAGCCTGTTTACTGTTGCGTCTAGCAAGCTCTGCTAGACGATTTGAATTAGATGAATTTTTAGAACCGACGACCAAAACAATATCTGCGCATGAGGATAGTTGTTTTACCGCTTGTTGGCGATTGGTTGTGGCATAGCAAATATCATTTTTACGTGGACTACGAATATCAGGAAAACGTTTTTTTAAAGCGACAATGATCTCGGCAGTATCATCAACCGATAAAGTTGTTTGAGTGGTAAAGCAAAGGTTATTTTCGTTTTTTACTTGTAGTTTTTGTACATCATCGATCGATTCGACTAAATAAATACCACCTTCAGGATTATTATACTGCCCCATTGTCCCATCAACCTCAATGTGACCAGCATGACCGATTAAAATAACTTCTTCGCCACGATAACTAGATCGAGCAACTTCCATATGTACCTTAGTCACAAGTGGGCAAGTCGCATCAAAAACACGCAATTTACGTTGTTTTGCTTCTTCTCGAACGGCTTTAGATACACCATGCGCTGAAAATATAAGAATCGTGTTATCGGGGACTTCATTAATATCTTCAATAAAAATAGCACCTAATTCTTTTAGGCGATTGACAACGTAACGATTATGTACAACCTCGTGGCGGACATAAACGGGTGCGCCAAATAATTCTAGTGCACGTTCAACAATGGTGATAGCACGATCAACACCTGCACAAAATCCACGCGGGTTAGCTAAAATAATTTGCATTTTATGCCGTCTTCTTCGGTTTTTTGTAACTACAGAAAATAAATAAGCCAATACCAGCACAAATTGCACAGTCAGCAATATTAAAGGTTGGATAATGCCAATTACCAAAGTTGACATCTAAAAAGTCAACCACAAAACCATGGTAAATACGATCAAATAAATTACCAAATGCTCCTCCCAGAATCAGTGATAATGAAAGGTTTTCTAATTTTTGTTTACGACTATTGCGGTATAACATGTGCATAACTACGGCACTGATTATCAAAGCAAAAACAGCAAGCATTGTACGTTGACCTTCAAAAATGCTAAAGGCAGCCCCAATGTTGCGGACATAAGTGATCGAGAAGAAGGGTAGAAGGTTCACTGATTCAAATAACGAGAAGTTATTTATAATCCAAAATTTACTTGTTATATCAATGATAAAAACAATGATTGCAAATAATAACCAGTAAAGTCCGTTATCTTTTTTCATATAATTTATGCTCATTATTATATTTCCGCCGACAATCGTCGACGGGAAAGGTACTAAGTTGCTATAGGGATCGCTATAGCTGATTTTGTGCGTTAAATGGCTTTATTATTGCTTATGCAAAATACCTTATCTCGCCATTGCCATGGATGTTTTCCTCACAACGCTTACATAAATGTGTTGTTGGTTCATTATCTGTTGTGTAGTGCCAACAACGAGGGCATTTATCGCCTTGTGCTTTGGCCAACTCAATTTTCAGTCCTTGAATATCACTTTGTACCGCGTTTTCTGGTGCTGTTTGTAATGGTTTAACACTAGCTTGTGATGTAAGTAAAACAAAACGTAACTCGTTTTCTAATTTAGCTAATGTTGTAGCAATCTCTTCATCAGCATAAAGAGTAACAGCCGCTTCAAGAGCACCACCGATTACTTTATCATTACGACCTTGCTCAAGTACTTTATTCACTTCGCTACGAATTGTTAAAATTTTCGACCAGTATTCACTATTCAAGATTTCATTATCCGATAATGCAAATAATGCGCTATACCATTCATCTTCAAAAACGAATTCTTGTTTTTCTGCTGCTGGTAAGTATTGCCAGATTTCATCTGCAGTAAATGATAAGATCGGAGCAATCCAGCGAACCATCGCTTGAGCAATATGATATAAAGCGGTTTGACAACTATGGCGTGCAATACTATCACTTTTGGCTGTGTACTGACGATCTTTAATGATATCTAAATAAAATGATCCCATTTCGATTGAACAAAATTGCATAATGCGTTGTACAACTTTATGGAAATCATAATTTTCATATGCCTGAATAATGTGTTCTTGTGCTTCTTTCGCCATGCTCACCGCCCAGCGATCAAGTACAACCATATCATCTGGCTTAACCATATCGGTCACTGGATCAAATCCATTTAAATTCGCTAGCAAAAAGCGAGCAGTATTACGAATACGACGATAGCTATCCGCCGCTCGTTTGATAATTTCATCTGAATAACTCATTTCACCCGAATAATCGGTAGATGCAATCCATAAACGTAAAATATCAGCACCAAGCTTATTCATCACTTCTTGTGGGGTAACGATATTACCGAGAGATTTAGACATCTTACGGCCTTGCCCATCAACCACAAAACCATGAGTAAGTACTTGCTTATAAGGTGCTTTGTTATCAATTGCAGTAGATAACATTAACGAAGACATAAACCAACCACGATGTTGATCTGAACCTTCTAAATATATATCGGTATCATGACCTTCGAATTCTGGACGAGCGCGAACCACCGATGAAAAAGTAGATCCCGAATCAAACCAAACATCTAACGTATCAGGAACTTTACGATAATCATCAGCATCTGGACCGAGAAGATCTTTAATGTCCGCATCCCACCAAGCTTGAATGCCATCTTTTTCCACTAGCTTAGCTATTTTTTCAATTAAAGCTAATGTGTCTGGGTGAAGTTCCTCAGTCTCTTTGTGTACAAACAATGTCATAGGTACACCCCACGTACGCTGACGAGAAATACACCAGTCTGGGCGATTAGCAACCATAGTTTCAATGCGCGCTTGCCCCCAATCCGGGATCCAACGCACTTGTTTAATTTCTTTTAATGATTGCAAGCGCAAATCTTGTTTTTCCATGCTAATAAACCATTGCGGTGTCGCACGAAAAATAACGGGTGTTTTATGGCGCCAACAACATGGATAGCTATGTTCAATATTTTCAAAGTGTAATAATGCATTATGTTCTTTTAAGATCTCAACAACGGCTTTATTCGCTTTAAATACAAATAACCCGTCTAAGCCTGCACCTGTTCCTGGCAAGTAACAACCATTACCACCAACTGGATTTGCCACTTCAAGACCATATTTTTGACCGACCATAAAGTCTTCTGTACCATGTCCGGGTGCGGTGTGTACTGCACCAGTACCAGCATCAATAGTAACGTGATCACCAAGTACAACTGGCTCATCAAAATCAAGAAATGGATGTTTAAAACGCAATAACTCAAGGGCATCACCATGACAGTTACCTAACACTTTCCATTCTCTGATATTGGCGCGTTGCATCACAGACTCAACTAAATCAGTTGCTAAAATTAAGCACTCTTTATCATTGATTTGAACAAGTTGATATTCAAAATCAGCATTTAAAGCTATCCCTCGGCTAGCTGGTAATGTCCAAGGGGTGGTTGTCCAAATAACAGCATAAATGGTTAAATTAGTATTGATACCAAATTTATTTGCTACGGCTTGATTATCAACAGCTTTAAATCTCACATCAATGGCAGGCGATGATTTATCATAATATTCCACCTCAGCTTCAGCCAAAGATGACATACAATCCGTACACCAATAGACGGGTTTGGCACCTTTTACTAAATGGCCATTTTTTATAACGTTACCTAAAGTGCGGATAATATTTGCTTCCGTATTATAGTCCATTGTACGGTAAGGATTTTGCCAATCACCCAATACACCCATACGGATAAAATCCGCCTTTTGTAGTTCAACTTGTGAAGCCGCATAATCACGGCAAATTTGGCGAAATTCAGCAGACGAAACTTTAACCCCAGGTTTACCAACTTGCTCCTCAACTTTTTGCTCAATCGGTAAACCATGACAGTCCCACCCAGGGATATAAGGTGAATTATAGCCACTCAATCCTTTTGATTTGATAATAATGTCTTTAAGGATTTTATTAACGGCATGACCAATATGTAATTTCCCATTGGCATAAGGAGGACCATCATGCAAAATAAAGCTTTTTTTGCCTTTTTTCGCAGAGCGAATTTTGCGATAAAGTTCTTTATCGTACCAATTTTGTAACATTGCTGGTTCGCGCTTAGCAAGATCGCCTCGCATAGGAAACCCTGTTTCAGGTAGATTCAATGTATTTTTATAGTCTGTCATGCTGATTTATTCCAGTTAAATTTGTTGATACTACTTTTAATTGGTTAATTGTGCACTGATATTTTTCGCAGTGCAAACATCTTGTGTAATTTGTTGTTTTAATTCTGCTAATGAATCAAATTTTTTCTCATCGCGTAATTTTTCGATGAATGTTATGTCTAAATATTGTCCATAAATATCATCCGAAAAGTCAAATATATTCACTTCTAAAATCGCCTTTTTTCCATTAATGGTTGGTCTTAAACCAATATTGGCAACGCCATCATAAAGTTGATTATTACAAATATTTCTAACTTTAACAAAATAGACGCCTTGTAGTGCAGGCTTTTTTCGGTGTAAGTGAATATTTGCGGTTGGAAAACCTAATTGTCTTGCCAAAGCATTACCATGTATTACGCGACCTTGAATGGTATAATCTCGACCTAAAAGACAATGAGCCAATTTAAAGTCGTTATTTAAAAGTGCTTGGCGCACAGCAGTGCTACTAATACGAAAATTATTCCAAACGAATGTTGGCATACTTTCGACGATAAAATCGTTGGTATGTGCATATTGCTGTAAAAGGTTTATATCTCCTTTACGGTCAAATCCAAATCGAAAATCATCACCAATGGCGATATATTTAGCTTGTAGCTCATTAATCAACCAATCTTGAATAAAATGATTCGCTGACATGTGAGCAAATTTTTTTGTAAATGGAATTGCGAGAATATAGTCAACACCAAATTTTTCAATAAAAATGACTTTTTCCTGAAATGAAGTTAACCGTGAGGGCGCATTATTTTGTGTAAAAAACTCTAACGGTTGTGGCTCAAACAACATCACAACTGTAGGCAAGTTTCGTTTTTTACCTTGTTTAATAATATGGTTAATTAACTGTTGGTGCCCTAAATGAACGCCATCAAAATTTCCCAAGGTTAAAACACATTGAGAGAATTGATTTTTTAAATTAGTTATACCACGGATAATCTTCATGAAAACAATGTTATTTATATTAAGTAACCAAGAATTATACCAATCTTTATTGAAGATGCACGAAATATAAAGCTAGGTATTGCGGTTTTCTATCGAGCTTTTTGTACTAGTTTTGGCAACAGCTTGATTGTTGACCAGTGTCTAAAACTTAATTAGCCAAATATAACCATTAGTAAGATCAGTAATGATTAAGTGCCCGTAAAAACTCTTGTCTTGTGCTTGGATTAGTTTTAAATCCACCACCAAGCGCAGTAGTTGTTGTGATGCTACTAGAGTCTTTAATTCCTCTTGCTTTTACACAGTAGTGGGTGGCGTCAATTGAAACAGCAACATTGACCGTACCAAGCAAAGTTTGTAGAGCCACTAAAATTTGCTGGGTTAACCGTTCTTGTACTTGGGGACGCTGTGAAAAAAACTCAACAATGCGATTGATTTTAGACAGGCCAATTACTTTATCTTTTGGAATATAAGAAACCGTTGCTTTACCGTCTATTGTTACAAAATGGTGCTCACATACACTAGTTAATGTAATGTCACGAACGGTAATCATCTCATCCACTTGCATTTTATTGTCGATTAACGTAATTTTCGGAAAATTTTCATAATAAAGGCCAGAAAAAATCTCATCAACATACATTTTTGACACACGATGAGGGGTCTGAGCAAGGCTGTCATCTATCAAATCAAGTTCCATTAATTTCATAATTTCACGAAAATGAGCCTCGATTTTTGCTTTACGCTCATTATTATTCATAGCTAGATGGCATGATGGAGTTTCAAGATTTTTGGCTGCTAGTGCATCTTTGACTTTTTGCGCGGCAAGACTTAATACTGTCATTTATCAAATACTCAGGTGAAATTGAATACAATATTATATAACACTTGTTGTGCAATACATAGTTTTTTGCTGAAACGTCTAACTAACCTGAAATATCTTTACATTATATTATCTATGATGATAAGAATATTATGACTAATTAGGTTATACTGTCAGTTATTATATAGCATAACGTTTAGGTAACTATAATGCCAAATAACACACCAATTATTTTAATTGATGGATCTTCTTATCTTTACCGTGCTTTTTTTGCATGCCCTCCGTTAACTAATGCCAAAGGTGAACCAACAGGCGCTATTTTTGGCGTCATTAATATGATTCGTAGCTTGTTAAATCAATACGATCCGACACATATTGCTGTTGTATTTGATGCTAAAGGCGGATCGTTTCGTAACGAAATTTATAGTGAATATAAAGCTACTCGTGAAGCGATGCCTGAAAATCTTCGCCCACAAATTGAGCCTATTCATACCATTTTAAAAGCGATGGGACTACCACTGCTTTGTGTTGAAGGTGTTGAAGCAGATGATGTAATTGGTACATTGGCTAGGCAAGCAGAAAAGGCAAATCTTGAAGTCTTGATTAGTACTGGCGATAAAGATATGGCGCAGTTAGTAAGCGATAAAATTACACTTATTAATACCATGAATAATACCATTCTTGATTCAAAAGGTGTCATGGAAAAATTTGGTGTTCCACCAGAAAAGATGATTGATTATTTAGCGTTAAGAGGTGATTCTTCCGATAATATTCCTGGTGTGCCTGGAGTAGGTGAAAAAACAGCACAAAGTTTATTATCCCAATTTGATGGCGTAAAAGATATTTATAATCGATTAGATGATGTTGAAAAATTGGCTATTCGAGGAGCTAAATCCTTAAAACAAAAATTGATTGATAATCAGAATGATGCTGAACTTTCTTATCTATTAGCAACAATCAAAACGGATGTTAAATTAGATTTTACCAATGAACAATTATTGATCGGAAATATTGACGTTAATGCGTTAATTGAGTTATTTAGTTATTATGGTTTTCATCGTTGGCAAAAAGAATTAATTGCAGGTACCTTCCTAAAGCAACAAAAAAATATGGTTGTCGAGATTGAAGATGATTTATTTTCTCAAGAACAACCTACAGCAACTTTGCAAAAAAATGAAACCGATTACCAGTGTATATTAACCAATGAACAACTCGATGAATGGATAACCAAATTAAGCAACAGCAAGCAATTTGCTTTTGATACCGAAACGGATAATGTTGATCATGTGCACGCTAAATTAGTTGGTATCTCATTGAGTGTTGAACCTTACCAAGCGGCTTATATTCCACTTGCTCACCAATATTTAGGTGTTCCAAAACAGCTTCCTCTCAATGATGTTCTGGCTAAATTGAAACCAATACTTGAAAATCCAGAAATAAAAAAAATCGCTCAAAATGCAAAATTTGATTACAGCGTATTGGCCAACTATGGCATAACCGTTCAAGGTATCGCATTTGACACTATGCTTGAATCTTATGTACTAAACAGTACTGAACGTTATGATATGGATAGTTTGGCCAATCGCTATTTGAACCACAAGACGATTACTTATGATGAATTAACTAAATTTGATAAAATTCAAGTTACTATTGATGCTATTGAGGTAGAAAAAACCACACAATATGCTGCGGAAGATGCCGATATTACATTGCAATTGCATCATAAGTTATGGCCAACTCTTGAAAAAAACCAAAAATTAAAAAAACTATTCACTGATATTGAAATGCCACTTGCTATTGTAATAGCTGAAATGGAAAGAACAGGCGTTCTGGTGGATGCTAAATTATTAAATAAGCATTCAGCTGAGTTGAATAACAAATTGAACGAAATTCAAGAAACGTTACAATTGTTAGCAGGTGAAAAATTTAACCCAGCATCACCTAAGCAAATTCAAGTCCTTTTATTTGATAAGCATCAATTACCAGTACTCAAAAAAACGCCCAAAGGCGATCCTTCAACTAGTGAAGAGGTTTTGAGAGAGCTAGCTAATCAATATGAGCTACCACGCATGATTTTACTTTATCGTAGCTTAGCTAAGTTGAAAAATACGTATACTGATAAATTACCATTAATGCTTAGCCCAGTTGATCATCGGATACACACTAATTATAACCAAATTGGTACGATAACAGGACGATTGTCTTCAAATGAGCCTAATTTACAGAATATTCCTGTTCGCAATGAAGAAGGTCGTCGAATTCGACAGGCATTTATTGCACCAACAGGTTATAAGATTATTTCTGCCGACTACTCACAAATCGAATTGCGTATCATGGCACACTTATCGCAAGATAAAAGTTTACTTGATGCTTTTTCTCACAACAAAGATATTCATCGTGTCACAGCTAGCGAAATTTTGGGAAAATCTGAATCTGAAGTAACTTCTGAAGAGCGAAGACGAGCAAAAGCCGTTAACTTTGGGCTAATTTATGGTATGAGTGCATATGGCTTATCAAAACAAATTAATATTGCTCGAAAAGAAGCCCAATTTTATATCGATCGCTATTTTGAACGCTATCCAAGTGTTCAAACGTATATGGACGAAATCCGCCAACAAGCGACAGAACAAGGTTATATTGAAACGCTATCTGGTCGACGATTATATCTACCTAAAATTAAATCAGGAAGTGGCATTGAACGCCGAGGAGCTGAACGAGCCGCCATTAATGCGCCAATGCAAGGTACGGCGGCTGATATCATCAAAACAGCGATGATTAAAGTAAGTGAATGGATTAAAAGCCTGCCTATAGGTAATATTAGGATGGTGATGCAAGTCCACGATGAACTCGTATTTGAAGTAAAAGAGGAATTGATTGAACAGTATCAAACTCAAATAAAATCAATTATGGAAAATTGTTATCAGCTATCTATACCATTAAAAGTGGATGTCGGCGTGGGCGATAATTGGGATGAAGCACACTAATGAGGCTAGATCAGTACTAAATAAATTAGCTTTAACTTAAATAAAATGGCTAAATGTTAATTTTATACTGAAACACATGCTTTTCTGAAACTTTTTTACACAGCATGGTTTAACTTTCTAACATTAATGGCACTATTGCCGAAACCTTTCGGCGTGTTAGAATAGGTAACTAAATCAAATTTATATCAAAATGTTATTCTGTCAGAGCAACAGGCAGAATAAGAAAAGGGAGCGTAAGCCACAGTCTGGTTAATGAGGCGCTCGTTTTTGTTATTTTTAGGATTATTTCATGAAAATCAAAACCCGTTTTGCACCCAGCCCAACAGGCTATTTACACGTAGGTGGTGCTCGTACTGCACTTTATTCTTGGCTTTATACTCGCCATGCAAAAGGTACATTTGTATTACGTATTGAAGATACCGATCTTGAGCGTTCAACACCCGAAGCGATTGAAGCGATTATGGAGGGTATGAATTGGTTAAAATTATCATGGGATGAAGGTCCTTATTATCAAACTAAACGTTTTGATCGTTACCATCAGGTCATTGATGAAATGTTAGCCAAAGGTACCGCTTATCGTTGTTATTGTTCTAAAGAACGCCTTGAAAAATTGCGTGAAGAACAAATGGCAAAAGGTGAAAAGGCGCGTTACGATGGCCATTGCCGTTGTGATTCGGTACAAAAAGAACATTCTCATGATGAACCTCATGTTGTTCGTTTTGCTAATCCTATTGATGGTACCGTTATCTTTAATGATTTAATTCGTGGACCGATTGAGATTGCCAATAAAGAGCTTGATGATCTTATTATTCGTCGCACTGACGGTTCACCAACTTATAATTTCTGTGTGGTTGTTGATGATTGGGATATGGAAATTACTCACGTTATTCGTGGAGAAGATCATATTAATAACACACCTCGTCAGATTAATATTCTAAAAGCGTTAGGTGCACCGATTCCTGAATATGGACATGTATCGATGATCTTAGGAGATGATGGACAAAAATTATCTAAGCGTCATGGTGCGGTAAGTGTAATGCAATATCGTGATGATGGCTATTTGCCTGAAGCTCTACTTAACTATTTAGTGCGCCTTGGTTGGTCTCATGGCGATCAAGAGATATTTTCAGTACCCGAAATGATTAGTTATTTTTCATTAGATGCGGTGAGTAAATCAGCCAGTGCATTTAATACTGAAAAACTACTTTGGTTAAAT
Source organism: Gilliamella sp. Nev6-6 (assembly GCF_001690605.1). NCBI lineage: Bacteria > Pseudomonadati > Pseudomonadota > Gammaproteobacteria > Orbales > Orbaceae > Gilliamella > Gilliamella sp. Nev6-6. Next base: position 57,525 of record NZ_LZHP01000100.1, read on the forward strand.
CACCATTATATTAATCATTTAGATGCAGATTATGTTGCTCAGCATTTAGTTTGGCATATGAATCAACAAGGCTATGATTTAGCTAACGGTCCCGATCTCATTACAATCATTAAGCTATTTGGCGAACGTTGTAAAACGCTAAAAGAAATAGCTGAATCTTGTTCTTATTGTTATCAAGACTTTGCTGAGTTTGATGCTGATGCGGCTAAAAAACATTTACGTCCAGTCGCCAAAGAGCCATTAGAAGCAATTAAAGCAAAAATTGAAGCGATTGCTGATTTTGATTGGCAAATTGATAAAATTCACCATGCCATTGAAGCAACGGCAACTGAGCTTGATGTTGGTATGGGAAAAGTCGGCATGCCACTACGCGTTGCCGTAACAGGCATCGGGCAATCACCATCGGTTGATGCGACGGTTTTTGCAGTTGGTAAAAAGCGCACGCTTACTAGAATTGATAAGGCGCTGGCATATATTACACAGCGAGAACAATCTCAAAATTAATAGACATTTATTGCAGGGGATAGATACCCTGCAATTATTTTTGCCAAATCGAGAACTATTATGGTTCGCTTAAAAAAACGCTATTGGATATCACTGAGTATCTTATTTTTGATCGTACTATTTTGCTTGTATGGATGGCGTTATTGGCAGTCATTCAAGCAGAAACATGGGATTATGGTCGACTGGCATGGTGCTAGCATTGGTTTTAAAGGTCTTACTTTTGATGAACTTACTGTAAGTAAGCAATCTCAAATCTCTATAACGGCTAGAAATGTGTTAATTTCGTGGTCACATTTATCAGCAAACAATTTGGATGTTCACTGGCAAATAAATCAATCTGAAACGATTTTAGATTCTGTCGGCAACGTAGTTGATACTGCTACTGAAAATCTTAATCAATCCGATCTTGATCTCTCTTTGATTCCAACGATTATTTATTGGTCACCTAAGACAATTCATATAGATACATTGCGATTTTATGAACAAGATAAAGAACAATTAGATTTAAAAGTCGATATCAGTAAACAGCAACAAGCTATACAACTTAATCTATCAACCAATACTCAAGATATCACACAATTATCGGCAACTTTATTCTTTGATCAAACTGCCTCACAGTTTAATGTACAAAACGGTCTTTTTAAGTCATCTTTAAATCAATTTGGTCTAAAAAATAGTCATGTAATATTGCCATTTACTGGCTGGGTGTCTGGTAATCAATTGGCGTTAATGACTTCAGATAAAGCTTCAATTAACATAGAAAAGACGAATCTTTCTAACGATTTAATCCTTGACTCTGCCGCAGGGAATTTGAACATTCAACTTGAATCAAAAATTCCATTTGATCGTAATCAACTCTTTGTTACAGCAATGCTAACGATGAATAAACTCAATGGTATTTATAAAAGTAGTGAAATCAAATCGGTGACAGGTGATGTCAATATTATTGTTAAAGATAACCGATTTATGATTTCGACGCCGGCGTTAAATGTCCAAGAAGTAAATATGGGTATCGCCTTTAAAAAGGTAAAATTAGTGGGTAGTTATTCCGCTTCATTTAAAGCTCCTAGCAAAGGAGTAGTGACTTGGAAAAAGCTTCAAGCTAATATTTTTTCTGGTTCAATTTTTATTGAACCGAGTAAATTGAATTTAGCTAAATTACCCCAACAATTAAGCTTAAAGCTAAAGCAAATACAGTTAAAAGAGATTCTTGCTAAATACCCAGCTGAAGGACTTGCTGGGGTAGGTACAATTGATGGTTATTTACCCGTTACATTACTAAAAGCGAAAAAGAAAGATGGATCTGTGTTTGAACTTGCGATTAAAAATGGTCAGTTAACCACAATCAACGAAGGCTATTTACAGTTTGAAAATTCTGCTTTGAAAAATTATGCACAAAATAACCCTAATATGAAAATACTCACTGATATTATTAAAAATTTTCATTATACTAAGCTACAAGGTACTGTTAATTATGCCAACGAAATAGCCAAGCTTGGATTAAATATTCAAGGAAGCAATTTAGATGTCGAAAATGGCAAAGCGGTTAATTTAAATATCAATCTTGAAGAAAACATGACTAAATTGCTGATGAGTTTACAGTTGTCTGATCAAATTAGCGAACCAGTTCGTAAACGAATTCAAGCACATTTAAAAAAAGAATCTTCAAAATAAGGGGTTATTTTATGATGCGAAATGTTATGGTTATAATGGTATTAGCAGGTATGTTAATCGGATGTTCGCCGACGGTTAAAGTACAAGCACCTAGCGAGCCAATTAATATCAATTTAAACGTTAAGATAGACCATGAAATTAATATTAAGGTTGATAAAGCATTAGATAATATAATCAATAAATCTGGATTATATTAATTGTATAAGTTTTATTTTCATCTATTCTTTTGATTGTGGTCAATAGAACAATCTATATTCACACTCAAATCAATAAAATATGATGTATTTACTAAGGAGTTTGTTATGACTATCTGTAAAAAGGCAACCATAGCATTATTGTCCATTATGTTATCTTTTTCTGCATTTGCATTAAATTTAGAGCAAGCTATGGATTCATTAAGCCAAGCCAAAGCGCAAGGTCTTGTTGGTGAACAGGCTGATGGTTATTTAGGCGTTGTTAAAAATGAAGGCGACGCCAGTGAAATTGCGCAACTGATTAATCAGGCACGTAAAACCCAATACCAGAAAGTGTCCAATGAAAGCCATGTCCCTTTAAATGAAGTAGAAAAAAAAGCGGGTAGTAAAGCGCAAGAAAAGACACCAGCAGGCCAATATATAAAACGACAAGGTCAGTGGTTAATAAAATAATCATTGCTTTTTGCAACAACCGAGAAAGTATAACGACATTGCACTTTAATTGTGTATTAATAATGTGTATGCTGTTTGCTTAAATGTTTGTTTACCGCTTTTTTATATTTATCTATTTAATAAAAAGATGGTAAAGTTTTTATCTAATTAGTTTTTACTTGTAATAGTATCGCTTATGCGATTTGAAATGGAGAAAATCAATGTGTTCGATTTTAGGTATTCTTGATATTAAATCAGATCCAGAACAACTACGAACAAAAGCACTAGAGTTATCATGTCTACAGCGTCATCGTGGTCCTGATTGGTCTGGTATTTTTGCGTCTGATAAAGCTATTCTTGCTCATGAACGTTTATCAATTGTGGATGTCAATACAGGATCTCAGCCCCTTTATAATAAAGATAAAACCCTAGTTTTAGCGGTAAATGGCGAAATTTACAATCATCAAGAACTCCGAAATCAGTACAAAGATCGTTATGAGTTTCAAACAGGTTCTGACTGTGAAGTGATTCTTGCTTTATATCAAGAAAAAGGTATTGATTGCCTTGATGAATTACAAGGTATGTTTGCTTTTATCCTTTATGATATCAATAAAGGGAGCTATTTTATTGGCCGTGACCACATTGGTATTATTCCAATGTATACAGGTCATGATGAAAATGGCACATTTTATGTTGCCTCTGAAATGAAAGCCTTAGTACCAGTTTGTAAAACCATTGAGGCTTTCCCTCCAGGATGCTATCTATCGAGCACCGAAGGTGAAATCAAAACGTATTACAAACGTGACTGGATGGATTACGAAAATGTGAAAGACAATAAGACGGATATTAATGCACTGCGTGTTGCATTAGAAGATTCGGTAAAAAGCCACTTAATGTCTGATGTGCCTTACGGTGTTCTATTATCAGGTGGGCTTGATTCTTCGGTCATTTCAGCAATCACTAAAAAATTCTCAGCACGCCGTGTTGAAGATCACGAAAAATCAGAAGCATGGTGGCCACAGTTGCACTCATTTGCTGTAGGTTTAAAAGGTGCTCCAGATCTTAAAGCTGCACAAGCGGTTGCTGATCATCTAGGTACAGTTCACCACGAAATTAACTTTACCATTCAAGAAGGTATTGATGCGATTCGTGACGTAATTTATTTCATTGAAACTTATGATGTCACCACTATTCGTGCGTCCACACCAATGTATTTAATGGCGCGTAAAATCAAAGCCATGGGCATCAAAATGGTACTTTCTGGTGAAGGTGCTGATGAAGTGTTTGGTGGTTATCTCTATTTCCACAAAGCACCAAATGCCAAAGAGTTCCATGAAGAAACCGTACGCAAATTAGCAGCGTTACATATGTATGATTGTGCTCGTGCTAATAAGGCAATGGCGGCATGGGGTGTTGAAGCTCGAGTTCCATTCCTTGATAAGAAATTCTTAGATGTTGCTATGCGCATTAATCCAAAAGATAAAATGTGTGGTAGTAATGGTAAAATGGAAAAACACATTGTGCGCGAAGCCTTTGAGTCTTATTTACCAGCATCGGTTGTTTGGCGTCAAAAAGAACAATTCTCTGACGGTGTGGGTTATAGCTGGATTGATACATTAAAAGAGATTGCCGAAAGTAAAATTACTGATCAGCAATTAGAAAATGCAAAGTTCCGTTTCCCATACAATACGCCGACTTCAAAAGAAGCCTATATGTATCGTGAGATTTTTAACGAACTATTCCCACTTGAAAGTGCAGCTCATTGTGTACCTGGTGGTCCAACAGTTGCTTGCTCAACTGCGAAAGCAATTGAATGGGATGAATCATTTAAAAACCTAAACGATCCGTCAGGGCGTGCGGCGGTAGGTGTGCATAATGATGCCTATAAGAAATAAAGATTAGACTCAAGATAACATTATCTAATTCAAATCTGTAAAAAGGGCTATATGCCCTTTTTTTATATTTAGCTGGAGTATTCTGATTAATCTAATTTTTGTAAAATTCAATTTAACTAAAATATCATAGTTTAATAGCTATATATTCCCCATTTTTCACTCAACGATAACCTAATCATTTATTGAAAACTTTTCATTCTTTTAAAATTTAGTTTGTCCGTTTCATTGATTGATATGTGTTTTTGAAAAAACGCAATTTTCTATACATCATGTCTTGAATCATTTTATGAAAATATTTTATTAAATATGTGATCTAAATTCATTTTTCTCTGAATTTAATAAACTATACTTAATGTTACCAGTCACATAGTGATTGGGTAGGAAGTAGATACTGTTTATTTTCCAATAAATATAATTGTAAGAGTGGTGATTTATTAATTAGGAGCATTGAGTGAAAAATTATAAAATTGCAATAATCAACTCAAGTAGTTTTGGGAAATATTTTCCTGATCATTTAAAACGATTAGAAAAAATAGGTGAAGTAAAACATTTTACTTTTGAAAATAGTATTTCTGGAAAAGAATTAGCTGATGCATTGCAAGGGTTCAATATTGTAATTGCAAGTGTCAGACCATTTTTTGATAAAGCATTTTTTGATAACAAAAAAGATCCTTTATTTTTACTTTCTCGCCATGGAATAGGGTTTAATAACGTTGATGTTATTGCTGCTAAAGAGCATGGAACAATTGTTACTATTGTTCCCCCGTTGGTTGAACGCGATGCTGTTGCTGAAAATGCAGTAACCAATTTGCTGGCATTAATCAGACAAACAGTGCAATCTCAAGCTGCCGTTAAGTCAAATGAATGGAAAAATAGAGCCTCTTTTTTAGGTATTAATGTTACTGGTAAAGTTGTTGGTATTATTGGCTGTGGCAACATTGGTAGTCGAGTAGCAGAAATATTTAAACATGGTTTTAATGCCCAGCTACTTGTTGTTGATCCTAATGTCAATAAACAGTGGGCGAGTGAAAATAACATTGAAATTGTCGATTTAAATTATCTACTACAACATGCAGACATCATCTCTTTAAACGCATCCTTAAATGAAACCAGTTACCACATTTTAAAAGCGCACCAATTCTCTTTAATGAAAAAAGGTGTTTATATCACCAATACCGCAAGAGCTGAATTGATTGATGAAAGCGCATTATTAACTGCGCTTGATAGTGGTATTGTTGCTGGGCATGCAACTGACGTAATGTATGCTGAACCAGCATATAACGATAACCCCTTAGTTAAACATCCTAAAGTGCTTGTTACACCACATACTTCCGCTTATGCAATTGAATGTTTGCAAGGTATGGGGGAAAAATGTGTGCAAGATGTAGAGAATTTTGTTAATAAACTAGAACTTCAATCAGTTGTTTCTTAATGATTTATTTTTAATTATTAAGTAATAATAAAAAACATTAAGGAGTTTATATATGCCAGAAATGCATGTAACTTTTCTGCAGGCAGCGATTATTTCTGTATGGGTTGCGATGGTAATGTCACGGGGATTGGGGGGAGCAACATTAACGTTAAGATTTACTCCAATGATGACAGGTTTAATTGTTGGTGTTGTATTTAATGATATTGCAAATGCAATGATAACAACAGCTGCAATACAGCTAATTTATATGGGTGTCTTTTCTCCTGGTGGTCAAATGCCATCAGAGCCTTCCATTGCTACAGCAGTTGCTGTTCCTGTTGCATTACTTGGAAAAATGGAACCAACAGCTGCTGTTGCGGTCGCTGTCCCTGTAGGTTTATTAGGCTCTTATTTATATCAACTACGATTTTTCTTTAATACTATGATTATGAAATTAACTGAAAAATATGCGCAAGAAGCCAATAGTTCAAAATTAACTTTCTCCATAATCATACTACCCATTATTTGTAGCTGTGCTTTATTTATACCATTTATGTTTGTCGCATTATACTTTGGTGCGCCGATTATTGCCGATGTAATTAAATCAAATGCTGGTGGACTTGTTTTTCATATCCTTAATGTTATAGGTGGTGGGCTGGCAGCTGTTGGTATTGCATTAACCATTTATGTGATTGGTAAAAAGAGTTACATCATATTCTTCTTATTGGCTTATTTTATTGCGGTAATTGCAAAACCACTTAATGTAACAATGGTAACCTACGCCATTGTTGGCGCTATTGTTGCATTTATTTTTGTTTTAGCAAAAAGTGAAGCAGTGAATTGTGCGGCAGAGCAACCTAGAAATAATCCCAATAATAACAATCAAGATGATGACGATTATTAATCTGTAGTTATTCGATTAATAAACTAGATAGAGGAATATTATAATGACAGAAATCGTACAAGAAAGTATTGATCTAAAGCCAGAAGCAATCACGAAAAAGGATATCACAATTGCTTGGTTACGATGGTATTACGCAAATGAAATCCCACACTCATTTGATCGTTATCTTGCTGCATCTTTAATGTGGGGATTAATGCCAATTCTTAAAAAACTATACAAATCAAAAAGTGAACTTGCTGCTGCCTATCAAAGACATTTATTGTTCTTTAATACGCAAATAACATGGGGTGGTGGGACAATTTCGGGAATTATGGCCTCACTTGAATCTGTTAGAGCCGATGAAGTTTATCAAAATAAACCTATCAGTATTGATAATGACGTACTTTATAACACTAAAGCAGGTTTAATGGGGGCTTTAGCTGGCATTGGTGATGCTATTGATTCTGGTACAATACAATATATTTTTATTGCAATTGCACTCCCTTGGGCACAAGAAGGATTGGCTATTGGTGCATTATTCCCCTTCTTTGCCTTTGTAATCTACCAACTTTTTGTAGGCTATTATTTTGCTCAACTAGGATTTAAATTAGGAAGAAACGCTGCGACAGAAGTTGTGGGTAACAAAATGCAGATGCTTATCGAAGGCTTATCTATTTTAGGTTTATTTATGATGGGCATCTTAGCAGCTAGCTATATTAAAGTATCCTCAAGTTTAAAATTTACCTTATCAGGCAAAGATTTTGTTATACAAGATACATTAGATAAGATTCTACCTGGTGCGTTACCCCTCATTGTTGTAATGGGATTGTATTTTTATTTCTCCCAAAAAGGTTTAAAAGTAACCAGAGCATTAGTAGGATTAACCATTATACTTGGTGTTTTAGCAGCAATTGGTATTTTATAAAATAATTAAAAAAGAGGTTTTAAATTATGGGAAAAGTTGTTTTAGCTCGAGTGGATAGTCGTCTTATTCATGGTCAAGTTGCAACTAATGTTTCTAAAGCGGCTGGTGCTAATGCTTTATTTGTTGCAGATGACTATTCAGCAAATGACGAATTCACAAAAAATATCATTCTAGGCGCCGGAGCTAGCACTGGACATAAAATCAGAGTACTAAAAGAAGATGGTGCTGTAAGATATTGGAATGATCGTAAGTACGATGACTTTAATGTTATCTTACTTACTAAAAATATTGAAGTAATGTATAAAATCATTAAAGCAGGCGTACCAATAACAAACCTAAATATTGGAGGTTTACCGCTAGTACCTGGGGCAACATCAATAATTAAAGAAGTATCGATAAACAAAGAGCAACTTGATCTATTGATCGATTTACAAAATAGTTACCCAGATATGGATATCTACTTTCAAGCAACGCCTTCATTGAAAAAAATAACATTAAATGAAGCAATCAAAATGTTTGAGTAATATAGGAAGGTAAAAATGATAGGTGTCTTATTAATTAGCCATGGCAACATGGCTGCGGGAATGAAAGATAGTGTAACAATGATAGTTGGGGAACAAGACAAATTTGAAACACTATCACTTAATCCAGGGCAAGATATTAATCAATTAAAAACGGATCTATTTAATTGTTCAAAATCTTTAGATTCAGGCAAAGGAGTCTTAATTTTTGTCGATCTATATGGAGCCTCTCCTTACAATGCTTCAATGAGATGCGTGCCTCAATGGCGTGAATTGGGTATGGATGTTAGAGTTATTACCGGCATGAGCTTACCAATGGTAATTAATGCGGTATGTAATAGAGACTCATTGTCAGTACAAGAATTAGCCAAAGAGTGTCTTGAGGCGGGTCATGATAATATTCAAGACGCTATTGCTAATATTACTCATTCCAACCAATCTCAGAATGAGGATGATTATTAATTAGTTTAATTTTGCTAATTGATAATATTATCAAGTGTATAGTGAATATGATTAACAAAGTCATATTCACTATAATGTTTAATTTTTATATCTAAATAGTTTATTAATAATGGAAATACTTAAAGATCTTGTGCTCCGATACTGTGTCATATTTGGTAAACGATTTTCTGCTAAACAAAAGATTGCTTTTTTAAGAGTGATATCTAAAGAACTAATTCAATTAGGCTATATGGTTGATGCTAAACTAGCCAAGTTGAAATTAGCAACAAGACGATATGAAAACTATTACAATGCTTATATTGGTGATTTCAATAAAGCTGAATTAATTATTTGCACTTATTACGATACTGGCGTTAATAACTTTAATTTTCAAAAAAAATACGCATTTTCTCCACAATTTAGTAAATTAAGTTACTTTATCAGTATTGCGCCAATCATTATTTTATTCATTGCTTCATTGATACTAAATTATTTTGTTTTTATTCCTGATATCCGTACTCAAGGTTTTTTTAGTATTTCAGGCGTTGGCTCAATTATTTCAACGGTTTTGTTATTTTTTTTCGTCTTTAAATTTAAAAGTGGCATTCCTAACCAAAAGAACTTTGTTTGTAATTCATCAAGCATTATTACCATCATAAATTTAATTAATAAACTTAATAAAAAAGAGAAGAAAAAAATAGCTTTTGTTTTATGTGATGGTGGCAATAGTAACCAATATGGTTTAAAAATGTTGGAAAACTATTCTAACCAAATGAAAAACAAAAAATTTATTTTTATCGATAGTATTGGCAATGGTAACAAGTTAATATTTCTAAAACCGCAACAATCAAATCTACAACTAAAAAATATTACTTTTTACAGTGACAAAATGGAAACACAACTACCTAATTACATCATGATCACATCGGGTGATATAGATGAAAATGGTAAAATTGTTATAAAAAATGCCCATAGCGCAAAAGATAACTACTTGTCGGATAAAGTGATAAACAAACATACTCAATCCCTGCTTGAAATAAGTCGAGCATTGATAAGTAGCAATAATGATAAATAGTAGAGGTAACGTTATTGTGAAGATAAGAAATCACCCCAACCAAAATAATTAGGTAGGGGTGATACATCAATTAATGCGCAACGCCTTTTGGTGCACCAATCGGTAAAATAGTACGACCAAATTGCTCATTAATCACTTCTGCCATTGCCAAATAAACGGCACTTGCTCCACAAATAATGCCTTCAAAACCAGCAATATGAATAATACTATGATTACCTGAAATATTACCAATAGCTAATAAAGCAAATAAAATGGTTAAACTCGCAAAAACAAATTGTAATGCTCTATTACCTTTTAATGTACCAATAAACATAAACCCAGTAAAAATGCCCCATAAAGCAAGAAAAATACCAACAAAAGTTGCATCAGATGGTGCTGTCGCTGATGAAGTTGGTAAATACCAAATACCCACTAACGCAATCCAAAAGAAACCATAAGAAGTAAATGCTGTTGTACCAAACGTATTGCCTTTTCGAAATTCTAAAATGCCAGCAATGACTTGCGCAAGACCACCATAAAAAATACCCATTGAGACAATAACTGTCATAGCTGGGAAAAATCCAGCATTATGAATATTTAATAAAATTGTTGTCATACCAAATCCCATTAAACCAAGTGGGCCAGGATTTGCAAGTTTTGTTTGTTCCATAAGGATCCTATAAATTAAGTTTGATGATTAAAAAGAGCGGCAATAATAAGTGCAGAAAACGCGATAATCAAGATTTCAGGAAAAATTATTTTTTATCGCCCCTTGATATTAATAATAATGTTCCCATTTATGTGAAAACAAAAACATTTCTTTGTGAAATTAAGGGCTTGAAAATTCATATTTAAACCCTATATACAAGGAATAAATTACAGATTTTTAGGAGAATAAATTATGGGTAAAATTATTGGTATTGACTTAGGAACAACAAACTCATGTGTTGCTGTAATGGACAATGGTCAAGCAAAAGTATTAGAAAATGCAGAAGGCGATCGCACAACTCCTTCGATTATTGCTTATACCCAAGATGGTGAAACATTAGTTGGTCAACCAGCAAAACGCCAAGCTGTAACCAATCCACAAAATACACTATTTGCCATTAAGCGTTTAATTGGCCGTCGTTTTGAAGATGCTGAAGTGCAACGTGATGTTAGCATCATGCCATATAAAATTGTGAAAGCAGATAATGGCGATGCATGGGTTGATGTTAAAGGTCAAAAAATTGCACCACCACAAATTTCTGCTGAAGTATTAAAGAAAATGAAAAAAACAGCAGAAGACTATCTTGGCGAAGCTGTTACTGAAGCAGTAATTACAGTTCCAGCTTATTTTAATGATGCACAACGCCAAGCAACTAAAGATGCAGGCCGTATTGCTGGGCTTGATGTTAAACGCATTATCAACGAACCAACAGCTGCAGCACTCGCTTATGGTTTAGACAAAGATGTCGGCAACCGCACTATCGCTGTTTATGACCTTGGTGGTGGTACATTTGATATCTCAATCATCGAAATCGACGATGTTGATGGTGAAAAAACCTTTGAAGTATTAGCAACAAATGGTGATACACACTTAGGTGGTGAAGATTTCGACTCACGCTTAATCAATTATTTAGTTGACGAATTTAAACGTGAACAAAACTTTGATTTGAAAAATGATCCACTTGCTATGCAACGCTTGAAAGAAGCAGCAGAAAAAGCAAAAATTGAATTATCATCTGCTCAACAAACAGATATTAATCTACCGTATATTACAGCTGATGCAAGCGGTCCAAAACATTTAAATATTAAAGTAACACGTGCAAAACTTGAGTCTTTAGTTGAAGATTTGGTTAAACGCTCAATGGATCCTGTAAAAACAGCATTACAAGATGCAGGTCTTTCTGTTTCTGACATTAAAGACGTTATTCTTGTTGGTGGCCAAACACGTATGCCAATGGTTCAAAAAGCGGTTGCTGACTTCTTTGGTAAAGAGCCACGTAAAGATGTAAACCCTGATGAAGCGGTTGCTGTTGGTGCTGCTGTTCAAGGTGGTGTACTTGGCGGTGATGTTAAAGATGTTTTATTACTTGATGTTACACCATTGTCTTTAGGTATTGAGACTATGGGTGGTGTGATGACAGCGTTAATTGAAAAGAACACAACTATCCCAACTAAACATAGCCAAGTGTTCTCAACTGCTGAAGATAATCAATCAGCCGTAACTATTCATGTATTACAAGGTGAGCGTAAACGTGCGGGTGATAATAAATCATTAGGTCAATTCAATCTAGATGGTATTCAACCTGCACCACGTGGTATGCCACAAATTGAAGTGACATTTGATATTGATGCTGATGGTATTTTACATGTATCGGCAAAAGACAAAAATACAGGACGCGAGCAAAAAATTACGATTAAAGCCTCTTCAGGATTAAGCGAAGAAGAGATTCAAAAAATGGTAAATGATGCGGAAGCTAATGCTGATGCAGACCGTAAATTTGAAGAACTAGCTCAAACTCGTAACCAAGCCGATCATCTTGTTCACTCAACACGTAAACAAGTGACTGAAGCTGGTGATCAGTTATCAGCTGATGATAAAAAAGCAATTGAAGATGCCGTAAGCGCTTTAGAAGTTGCCGCTCGTGGCGAAGATAAAGCAGAAATTGAAGCAAAAATTAATGCATTAATGGAGGCATCTAAAAAATTGCTTGAATTAGCACAACAACAAGCCCAAGCAGCTCAAGGTGCGGGTCAAGCAAATAGCGGAAGCTCTACTGCGCAAGATGATGTTGTTGATGCAGACTTCAAAGAAGTTGATGATGATAAAAAATAGACATTAACTAAAATGTTTTTTAATGAGTTATTTCAACAAGTTTTAAACATATAACAAGTTAAACGGGCGCGAGGTAACTCAAGCCCGTTTAGTTCTTTATGAAAAGAAACAAAAATAAAGGTTAATTATGGCGAAGAAAGATTATTATGAAACATTAGGCGTTAGTAAAAGTGCTAGTGAAAGCGAGATAAAAAAAGCCTATAAACGTCTAGCCATGAAATATCATCCTGATAAAAACCAGGATAATAAAGACGAAGCTGAAGCAAAATTCAAAGAAGTAAAAGAAGCCTACGAAATCCTAACTGATCCGCAAAAAAAGGCGGCTTATGATCAATATGGTCATGCGGCATTTGAACAGGGGCAAGGAGCAGGATCTGGTGGTTTTGGCGGATTTGGTGGTTTTGGTGGTGGAGCATTTGACGATATATTCAGTGATTTTTTTGGTGGAGGTAGAGGGCGTAGTCAAACCACTTCTCGAGGTAATGACTTACAATACAATATCACCCTAACATTAGAAGAAGCCGCAGCCGGTGTTAGTAAAGAAATTAAAGTACCAACTTGGGTAAGTTGTGATACTTGCCATGGACAAGGAGCTGAAAAATCATCGGATGTGGTGACGTGTAATACTTGTCATGGTTCAGGTGTTGTACAAATGCGACAAGGTTTTTTTGCCGTGCAACAAGAGTGCCCAACTTGTCATGGGCGAGGAAAAGTTGTAAAAAATCCATGTAAAAAGTGTCATGGTGAAGGTCGTGTACAAAAAACGAAAACACTTTCTGTTACTATTCCATCCGGTGTTGATACAGGTAATCGTATTCGACTTTCTGGCGAAGGTGAAGCAGGTTTAAACGGAGCACCTGCAGGCGATTTATATGTACAAATGCAAGTTAAACCACATGCTATTTTTGAGCGAGATGGTACAAACCTGCATTGTGAAATCCCGATTAATATTGCACTCGCATCACTTGGCGGGGAAGTTGAAGTACCAACGCTTAATGGTAAGGTCAGCTTAACAATTCCTGCTGAAACACAAACAGGAAAAATGTTCCGACTACGTGGTAAAGGCATTAAATCGTTGCGCGGTAGCACTATCGGTGATCTTTACTGTCATGTTGTGGTTGAAACACCAGTCAACTTAACAAGCAAGCAAAAAGAATTGCTAAAAGAATTGGCTGAAAGCTTTAAAGCTGACAAAAGTTCTAAACACAGTCCCAAAGAAAAAAGCTTTTTTGACAAAGTGAAAAAGTTTTTTGAATAAAAAAATCACAGCTGAAATAATAGCGAGATTAGGTTACTAATCTCGCATTTAAATTATATAACATTTTTTAATTTAAATATTTTTAGTTTTTCTACTTTGATAAAATAAAGTTTCCTTGCAACAATATTTTCATTAATAATCTTATTAGATAATCGATAGTTATTAACTTTAAATGAATATAGTATACATTAGTTAAATTATTAATATTAGTTTTGTATGATTTTAATGACATGAAGGGAATAATATATATGTTTTTTAAAAAGTTTTGGAAAAAATCACCGCCTAATATTAAAGACATGCCAAAAGAGCAACAAAGCTCACAAAATCATTTAAGTGTGATAATTCAGGACTTTTGGCGACAGGTAAAAAAATCTGAACAATCTCTTAATGAACTTGAACTTATCGATATAATGAAAAATATCAATAAGCTATTAGATGAAAATCAGTTAGATGTAATTGCTGAAATTACTATAGGGGATACTAAAAAGCATAAAATTATTTTTACCACAAATGGAAAAATTGATCGATTCGAGTATGTAATGGAAATTACCCGACAAGCACCTGATCTTCAGTTTTTCGAAGTAGAAGCATTTCGTCAGCGTATTAATAATGTAGATACATTTGTTATAAAATCTAAAGAGAGTTCTTTCTCATTAGGCGCAACTGATTTATTAATTCAATATAAAGAAAGTTATCGTAAAATATCTATCGGTATTATGTTTGCTAAGACTGTCCCAGAAGATATGGTAAAACAAGCAGAAACGATGGCATTGATTTATCTCGATCATCTATTGGGTGAATATGATTTTGCTGTCAGAGTAGAATCTATTGAGTTTTTAAAGACAGATCACAATGCTGCTACAATTCCTGCTAACCAATTTGTCACTATTTTTGATCGATTATGGAAAGAAGATTTAAAACACACAGGTGTACTTAATGCTCAAGAGGATCAATGGATTGTATTTGAATTAACTGATCTTAAAATGCTAGTGCATCGTAATGAAGCGGCTAATTCTTTGGTAGGGCATGAAAATTATTGTTATGCACTTAATGTTATCGTTGATATTGATAGCAAAGAGACTCTTTCACTTGTTTATGAATTAGAAGATGCTATCAATCTTGCTTTATGTGCTGATGAGCGAGGTATTCATTGTCAAAACAGTTTTAGTCAAGGTATAAGGAATATGTTATGGCATGTAGGAAATAAACACTCAGCACTTCAGTTAGTACAACAAATAACAAACCGATATAATACATTATCCGTTAAAATTGAATGCGAGTTCGATCCTTTCTGGCGACAGTACTTACGTTGGGCTGAATGTCATCAAGCATAAAAAGTATCTACGATTAATGGATACTTTTCCTCACTAATAACTATTGCGTTAGTATATTGTTATATTTAAGTCATAAAAAAAGATAACCTAATTACTTAGATTATCTTTTATAAAACTTGAACTCAATTTAATTAAATTTTCGTTGTAAATGTACGAGCAATAACGTCGCGTTGTTGTTCTGCAGTTAACGAGTTAAAACGCACTGCATATCCAGAAACACGAATTGTTAATTGTGGGTATTTTTCTGGATTTTTTACTGCATCTTCTAAAGTTTCACGACGAAGAACGTTAACATTTAAGTGTTGACCACCTTCAACTTTGATGGTTGGTGCAACATCTAATGGAACTTCACGATATTCGAATTGACCTAATTCGGCAGTTGGGATAACTTGATCTTCTTTATAAACTGATTTAGCTGCCACACAACGAGCTTCTTTAGTAGCGTCATCTAATAACCAAAAAGAGTTAAGAAGTGCTGCATTGTCTGCTTTAGTAATTTGGATACCTGTAATCATTTTAAATCCTCCTAACGGGGCCTTATTGCCCTAAAATAATTAGGGTTAATATAGCACTTTCAAAATTTGATTAAAGTCAAAAAAAGCTATCAATTCAATAAGTAATACCTTTAGTTAGTATTTTTTCTATGTCCCTGAAAATCTATTTATCGCATTAATTCTTTTAAATTTATTAACTATACATTTGTATTATCTAAACATAAGGGTAGATAACATAATACTTTATTTAGTGTAAAGTGTAGCGTAATTGGAAGTATTATAAGAATATTTTATTAGCATTGCTATCTTGAGCAATAAAGCAACATTTTATATTTAAATAAATATTTTGGTTTAGTGAACCTTAAGCTCATTAGCATTAGGTTTATTATGATTTTTAGGTATAATTATTGCAATCAGCAAATAGTGTTGTTGAGTCATATAAAATTAGAACATAGGTATTGTATGAATAATCAATTAACATGGCATGATGTTATTGGCGCTGAAAAAGAAAAGCCCTATTTTCAACAAATAATGCAATTTGTGGCATCTGAGCGGGCGAAAGGTAAAATTATTTATCCACCACAGCATGATGTGTTTAATGCATTTCGTTTTACGCCATTTAATCAAATTAAAGTGGTGATTTTAGGGCAAGATCCTTATCATGGCCCTAATCAAGCACACGGACTTTCATTTTCTGTTTTACCAGGAATTAAGCCACCCCCATCGTTATTGAATATCTATAAAGAATTATCAGCAGATATTGAACATTTTAAGATTCCTTCTCATGGTTATTTAGCCTCTTGGGCAACTCAAGGTGTATTATTATTAAACAACGTGCTAACGGTTGAAGCAGGACAAGCCCATTCTCATGCAAAAATAGGTTGGGAAACTTTTACTGACCATGTGATAGCAGCAATCGATCAATATCTTGAAGGAGTGGTTTTTTTATTGTGGGGGTCTCCTGCGCAAAAAAAAGGGCAGTTTATTAATCGCCAAAAACATCATGTATTAACTTCAGTACATCCATCGCCGTTATCCGCCCATCGAGGTTTTTTGGGCTGTAAGCATTTTTCCAAAGCAAATGATCTAATTATACAGCAAGGTAAAACTGCTATAGATTGGCAGCCAAAGCTACCGGAAAAAGTGAATGAGTAATAAAAGACGTCGAACAAGTTTGCAAGAAATTGCCAATTTAATTGGGATAAGTAAAATGACAGTCAGTCGTTTTCTACGTGATCCTAACCTTGTATCAAAACCACTCCAATTACAAATTTCAGCAGCGATAGATAAGCTAGGATATATTCCCAATAAAGCACCCGATATGCTGTCTAACGCTAAAAGTAATGCTATTGGTATTGTGTTCCCTTCTTTAACCAATCAGGTTTTCGCCGATATTTTAAAAGGTATTGAGATGGTGACTGATGTAAGAGGATATCAAACCATGATCACCCATACCGGATACAGTGCTGACAAAGAAGAGTTACGTTTACGCTCATTACTTTCTTATAATATTGACGGGTTAATTTTAACGGAAAGAACGCATACTCCAGCAACATTAAAGATGATTGAAATTTCGGGTGTTCCTGTGGTTGAAATTATGGACAGTGTTTCACCTTGTCTTGATATGGCTGTCGGATTTGATAATTTTACTGCAACGAAAAATATGATTCATCGTATGATAGATAAAGGGCGTCGTAATATTGTTTATTTTAGCGCAAGGCAAGATCAACGAAGTATTATTCGTCAACAAGGCTATGAACAGGCAATGCAAGAAGCGGGATTAAATCCACGAACATTAGCAACTAAAGAAGCGTCATCTTATGAGTTAGGCGCACGATTTTTGCATCAGATTTTAACAGAATTACCTTGCGTTGATGGCATTTTTAGTACCAATGATGATTTGGCCTTGGGCGTATTATTAGAGTGCCAGCGAATGCGTATTGAAGTTCCAAAACAGATAGCGATTGTTGGCTTTCATGGGCATCAAATTGGTCAATATATGAATCCTAAATTAGCTTCTATACAAACACCAAGAATTGAAATGGGGAAGATTGCGGCTGAACTGTTATTAAAACGAATCAACGGCGAGAAGATTGATCGAAAAGTGGTTGATTTGCCAGTTGAATATTTAGATGGAGAAAGTATTTAAAAGATAGGAGATAATGTTAATAATGATTTAACCTTACCACGTTTAATGATAAGGTTATTAGTAATAAATTATAAACCTTTAGGGTTTTCACCGTATTGGTTGCTGCCTGGTGTTGAGTCCAGTACGCAGAATACAATTATAATAATAGCGCCAATGTATGGAATACATTGTAACAAAACCCACCAACCTGATTTACTTGTATCATGTAAGCGACGTACAGTAACCGCTAAATTAGGAAGGAATAATGCCAACGTTAAGATAAGGGTTACCACTAAAGGACTTCCAATCATTTTATCAATGATTATTGCGATAACAGTTAAAATAGAACTGAACAAAACGTACATCCAATATTCTTTACGACGTGCTCGTCCATTAAAATTTGCATAATTTTTTGTAATGCCATCAATAAACCAATTCATTCCTATATTCCTTTTTTTAAATTAATTGCTGAAATAAATTATTTGGGACGGCTATTCTAATGAAAAAAAAATGAAAATAAAACTGATTTTTACCGTTAAATTTTTTATTTTTCTTTTTTTATCAAGATTTACGTTGTCTATAAGACAGTCGATTTTAGGTTTTCATCGAGTGAGATATATGTTAAAATCGCCACTCAGTGGTTATTTATACCGACTAACCGATTATAGAAAATAACACTGAGGCCCTCCATGAAAATAGTTGAAGTAAAACACCCTCTTGTCCGTCATAAAATTGGATTAATGCGTGAATACGACATTAGCACCAAAGAATTTCGTGATCTTGCCAGTGAAGTTGGCAGTTTATTAACTTATGAAGCAACAGCTGATCTACCTACCGAAAAAGTAACGATAGAAGGTTGGTGTGGGCCTGTTGAAGTTGAACGTATCAAAGGTAAAAAAATTACCGTCGTACCTATCTTGCGCGCAGGTTTAGGTATGATGGATGGCGTGCTTGAACATATACCAAGTGCCCGTATTAGCGTTGTTGGTTTTTATCGTAATGAAGAGACTCTTGAACCTGTCCCTTATTTCCAAAAGTTAACATCTGATATTGAAGAACGAATGGCTTTAGTTGTGGATCCAATGCTTGCAACAGGTGGTTCAATGGTGGCAACAATCGACCTGCTTAAAAAAGCAGGTTGTAAAAATATTAAAGTATTAGTTTTGGTTGCTGCACCAGAAGGTATTAAAGTACTTGAACAAGCTCACCCTGATGTTGAACTTTATACCGCATCAATTGATGAGAGGTTGAACGAAAAAGGCTACATACTACCAGGACTTGGGGATGCTGGAGACAAAATATTCGGCACAAAATAAAATCTCAAATTTTAGACCGGTTAAACCGGTTTTTTTATGCCTGTCAAACAGGCAAGTTATACAAAAAATTTAGTTAAGTAAGAGAGGCGAGATGTGAGCAACATCACAACAGACAAAACAGAAAATATAACATCACAGCATAAGCATTCTTGGCAGGATATTTTTACTGGCGCACAAATGTTATTTGTCGCATTTGGAGCATTGGTATTAGTACCGTTGTTAACTGGGTTAAATCCCAATGTAGCGCTTTTTACTGCTGGAGTAGGTACTTTATTATTTCAATTAACCACGAAAGGTAAAGTACCGGTATTTTTAGCTTCATCATTTGCGTTTATTGCCCCTATCTCATTTGGCGTTGCGCAGTGGGGGATCCCCGCTACTTTAGGTGGTTTAGTTGCCGCGGGTTTGGTCTTTATGTTTTTTGCTTTCTTAGTCAAAATGAATGGTAGCCATGTTATTGACCGCATTTTACCGCCGGTTGTGACAGGCCCAATTATTATGGTTATTGGCTTATCGCTTGCGCCGGTTACCGTTGGGATGGCAATGGGTAAAAATAGTGGACTACAAGCTGAAAATTATCAATTGATTCTTATTTCAATGGCATCATTATTAACGACTTTAGTGGTAGCTATTTGGGCAAAAGGATTTTTAAAATTATTACCTATTATTTCGGGTATTGTGGTTGGTTATACGCTTTCTTGTATGTTCGGTATTGTCAATTTTCAACCGGTGATTGATGCGCCATGGTTTAAAGTACCTGATTTCACATTTCCTGAATTTCACTGGCAAGCCATTTTGTATATGCTGCCAATTGTGATTGCACCAACCATTGAACATGTGGGTGATATTATGGCAATTAGTACTGTCACAGGTAAAGATTACACGCGTGATCCTGGCTTACAGCGCACATTACTCGGTGATGGACTGGCAACATCGACAGCGGGATTTTTTGGTGGTCCACCCTGTATTACTTATGCAGAAGTAATTGGTGCGGTAACGTTAACGCGTAATTTTAAAACTCGCGTCATGACATGGGCGGCAATTTGGGCCATTTTAATGTCTTTTATTGGCAAGATAGGCGCTTTTTTAAGTTCAATTCCAACAGTAGTCATGGGGGGAATTATGGTGCTATTGTTTGGTTCCATTGCATCAGTAGGCATAAATATTTTAGTTAAACACAAAGTGGATCTTTCCGTGCCTCGAAATATGTGTATTGTCTCATTAGTCTTAGTTTTTGGGATTGGTGGGATGATTTTTGATTTTGGATCGTATGCTCTACAAGGTATCAGTTTATGTGGTATCTTAGCGATTGTGTTAAATCTAATTCTGCCACATCAAGCAAAACCGACCAACTCTCACTAAATGAACAAATATATCGTTGGCCATGTTTATCGCCAACGATATTTGCAATGTAATGGTATACACTCCTCAACGTTTTTACAAAACTAAATTATTAAATTAAAACACAAAATGCTTGTGTAAGCTGAGTCGTTTTTTATATCTAAATTTTTTTTCATTTTTTTGCACTATTTTAGGGAGAGTTACAATACTAATCCATTTTCTTACATGATTCGACCAATTCGGCGACGGAGTATTTACAATTTTGTACTCATATTCAATTCAATAACGTTTTCAATGGTGAAATTGTTGATGATAATTCACGCCATGTTTTTATGCTTATATTCTTGATTAAGAAATATAATAGTTTTAAACTGCACGATATTGAAAAGTAAATTGTGTTTAAACATAATATTACAGAGAGTACGTTATGAAAGTTCCAACACATCTTGCAAGATATATTAAAGATTATAAAATGGATCGTCTTACAACTATGGCGCTCTGTTCCGAGAACGGGAACAATTTGTTTGAAATTTGGTATTATGGTGAATTATGCGAAATACCAAGAGAGGAGCAGTTATATATTATCGATACGAATGATGCTCCTACATTGATTGTAGCACGAAACCCATCTACGAAAGAAGATATATTATTATTTGATGGTGCTAAACATGGTTATAACAATATGTTTTGTGATACTTTTGATGAAGAGACCTTAAATAATCGTACGCTGCAAAAATATGAAATTCCAGCTTCACAAATTATTATCGAAATTGGATACAACATTGATTACGAAGAGGAAAAAGAATATTATGAGTTTGATGAAAATGGAAGGGTTCTTCTGATTAATGGTGGGAGTATTTCATGGGAAGATCTTATTACAGATGGATTTGATTGTATTGCTCTTTCATATGTTGACGATAGTGGAAAAATAATAAATTTTTTAGATGTTGAGTTAGCATAATGTAAAATATGGAGATATAAAATGGTAAACTGTGATTTAGCTATATTGATTTCGCTATCTATTTTCATGGGTTACCTAATTACAATATTTTTAATAATTTAAATCTCTAATAAGTTGATTAATAAAAAAGGCAGATAGCTAATGTATCAGCTATCATTAACTATTTACTTGTGGCGCAAAATTATTACTGAATTGAAAAGTAGTGCTCATAGAATAATAAGATAAGAAGCTTAATTTTTTTACGTGAGTCGTGTGTATTTACAATTATAACCTTTCAATTTATCTTCATTTTATACTTTATAATACTTATTTCTCCTGCCTAAAATATTACAAAAATAAACGCATCTGCTTTTTATTATTTACTTAAAAATCGTTCAGAAAAGTCATTGATTTTATTGTTTTTTTTGTAATCTAGGAAACCTAGCTCACACCATGAAGTGCAATTCGTCTTAACGCCTTAGAATAAAAGGAGGCTGGGCTTTTAAACTTATGCCGCTTTCTTGGGTGTGAGTTCAATAAATATTGAATTTTCTTTATCTGTTCGTTGTCAACTAATGAAATAGCCGATTACTTAGGTATAAACTGACGGATTAAGCCATTGGTGTTTTCATTTGTGCCCTTTTGCCAGATTTGATATGGCTCAGCAAAACAGACGATGGTGTTTAAATAATATTTAACAGCACGATGATAATTAAATTCGGCGCCATTATCAAAGGTGATGCTTTTAACCTTTTTTTAAACGGTGTGAGTAATTTTATTATCATATCTCTCGCTTCAGAGATGGTGCGTTGATTGAAGCGTCCAATTAATACCATCCCAGTTTTGCGTTCAACTAACGTCACCAACGCTTATTTGTCTTGACGGCTAATAATGATATCGCCCTCCCAATGTCCACGTGTTTTCCGTTTTTCTACATAACTAGGGCATTGTCTGTAACTATCTTCTAAAATAGTACAGCAAAAAAGTAGAAAATTCTCTATGATAAAAGAAAAGGGGATTTAATTATGAAAAAAATGACTGAACATCAAATCGTAGCTATTTTAAAAGAAGCTGAAGCGGGTATTCCTGTTAAAGAACTGTGCCGTAAATAGGGCATGGGCAATTCAACTGTCTATAAATGGCGAGAAAAATACGGCGGAATGGAAACGTCGGATATTAAACGCTTAAAGGAGCTGGAGGCTGAAAACCGCAAGCTTAAGCTGATGTTTGCCGAACTGAGCTTAAAATCCCAGCTTCAGGAAGAAATCATAAAAAAGCTTTAGTGCCCACCAAGGCACGTAAAAGATGGGCACAGCAACTACAACAAAATCATTCAGTTACTATTGCAATGAGTTGTGCCATTGTTGGTTTAAGCCGTTGTGCTTACTATTATCAACCTAAGTTGTAGGATGATTCGGTGATTGTTTCGGTGTTGAATGCTATCACAGACCGGCATTTACGCTGGGGCTTTCCTAAATGTTTTAATCGTATCAGAAAGCTCGGCTATCAATGGAATCATAAACGGGTATATCGGGTGTATTGTGAATTAAAGCTTAATCTCAGGGTAAAGCGTAAAAAACGCATTCCTCCACGATGCCCGGAAAGGTTATTAGTCCCCAATAAACAAGGTGAATGTTGGTCAATGGATTTTATGAGTGACAGTAGTCGTAATCAACGTCGCTTTAGGACATTCAATGTCATCGATGACTTTAATCGTGAGGCGTTA
>NZ_LZHP01000101.1:0-7722 GCF_001690605.1 Gilliamella sp. Nev6-6
ACATTCCTTTACAAAAAATCACAAAAAAAACTAGCCAAGCTTTTTTTTAACATTATAATTTTTACGGTAAAAATTAAATTAGCTTTTTTACAGGCTAATAATCATAAAAAATAAATAAAACAATATTTTATTTGTAAGGTGGGATGTTATGCAGTATAATCTTGGACAACAGACAACAGACAACAGACAACAGACAACAGACAACAGACAACAGACAACAGACAACAGACAACAGACAACAGACAACAGACAACAGACAACAGACAGGGCAAGCCTATGCCTTAAATTTATCCAATAATCGCATTAGCCGGTTTTTTACACTTCGCTCGTTTATATCATCAAAATTATCCACCAAATTATTTAAAAAAATCCCGTTGGCATTAGCGCCAGTATTGTTATTGCCGTATTCGCAAGGTTCGCAAGCATTAACGGTACATACTAGCCAAGTGATTCAAGGTAGTGCCCCGTATTTAACGTTTGATGGTGGTAAAACCAAAGTGACCACAACAACGGAGTTATTAGGTATTAAATTATCGGATGGTCGAGAATTCACCCCTACAACCAATAGTTCATCACCCGCAAATCCAATTGAGTTACCTGCAGTGGGTCAAAGCTTTGCTGATATTCAAATGTTAGTCCCGCCATCAACTAATTCTGTAAGTTTAAATGAGTTAGTAACAAACTATAATTATTGGGGCGATGATGATGGCGATGGGCAGGAAGCAGGAGAGATAACCGCAACAGGGAATTTAGCGGTTAGTATTACAGATAAGAATGGTAAAACAGTGAATCGTAGTGAAGTATTAATGATATGTAATGCGCCTTATAAAGTGGTAATAAGTAGCGAAGAGGGTAGTTTAAGTACCCGTTACGGCGTTCCTAATAGTAGTACTTTCACTGGTGACACAGCAACATATTATATTAATCCAAAATCATCACCATTTATTTGCTTTGCAAGACCAGCTTTAAAGAGCTCATCTGAAACTTGGATAAACGGCATTTTGGTTGACCATACTGGTCCGGCTACTGTCTGGAATCCGGATAAAGGTTTCCTTACGCGCTCAGTCACGCCATCGCAATACGGACGAAACTTTCCAACCGCAGGAATTGATGGTGTATATTTTGACTTAGATATAGGTGGAGTTGATGCCAGTCAACTAACGTGGTTACCCGTTACGCATGGAGGAATAACCGCTACTGTAACAAGGGCGTTACCAAAAGATGATTATTGGATATCCGATCATTCAGTACCAGTAACGCGTGTTACGCTAAAAGGTCCAGAGGCAAAGAGCCAATGGAACAATCCTCATCCTAGTGCAATTACTAAGCCAAATTTGCCGCAGACATTTGAGTTAGTGGGTAGAGATAGTCGTGGTAATGCAGTAGTGAAATATGGGTTTATATTACAGAAATGGTTTGTCAATGGAGGAGTTGTAAATTACAGAACTTATTCTGAAGCAGAAACTTGGTGTCGTGATTTAGGTTATCGTTTGCCACAGGTAAATGAGCTAACTAACGCTGTCTGTTCTGGTTTGTTAGGTAGTCGTTGTCAGGGTGCTGTTGGAGGCAAACCATCATCAAGTGGCAATTATTATCAGCGTCAAATAGGAGCTGGATTATTGGCGGAATGGGGCAACATGATTGATTACCCAGATACAAAAGAGATAGAATCCTGGACAAGTGAAAAATTCATAGTGGATAGTTATAATGCAACAATAATTGGGGGAAAGAATGAGAATGTGTCGGAAAAACAAACCAGTCCAGTTGTTTGTGTCACGCCTTAGCATTTATCACTGAATCCTGTAGGTCGCAGTTAGGTTTATGAAGCTAACCAAGGACAAACCATCAAAGAACCAAGCCCGCATAAGCCGAGGCGCTGAGCGGGGTATCTAGCAAACTTGTACTTTAATGACGGAAAGTCAAGAAAAATACTTCCCCGACTGACGATGCCTAAGCTGTGAAGAGTTACTCAACATAAACAATTAGACATTATCATAATAAAAATTGAGTAAAATTAGTACCAAAAAAACAGCTATTTTTTAGCTGGTTTTTTGTATAAATGTCAAACGATTTTTTTATAAAAATATCAAAAAGTGATGATGTGTGATTGTAGTAAGGTGTTTTTTTGTGGCGTATAATTTGGTCTCCAATAAACAACTTTCTAACGTAAAATCAACATGAAATTTAATGTAATTATTGCAGCCTTAATGGCAACCAGTTTATCTTGTGCTGCTGTAGAGCCTGCTCCGCATTGGGATTATGAAGGCGAATTTAAACCCGAAAATTGGGGAAAACTTTCACCTGAATTTTCAACCTGTGAAAACGGCAAAAATCAATCGCCGATCAATATTGAACATGCACTAAAAACCCATCATGATAAACTTAAACTGGCGTTTAAACCCAGCAAGCAAGAAATCATCAACAACGGCCATACCATTCAAATCAATGTTAACGAAGGTAATACCTTAGAAATTGATAATGAAATCTTTACGTTACAACAATTCCATTTTCATGCACCAAGCGAAAATATGATTAAAAGTAAACCCTTTCCGATGGAAGCTCACTTTGTTTATAAAAATGACAATGGTGACTTAACGGTTGTTGGTCTTATGTTTAATAGGGGAAAATCTAACCCCGAATTAGCTAAAGCTTGGCAACATATTCCGACACAAGTAGGAAACACTGCGACATTAAGTCAGTCGGTTAATATTAAGGCATTATTGCCAAATAGATTAGATTTTTACCGCTTTAGCGGCTCACTAACAACACCGCCTTGTACGGAAGGTGTGAGATGGATTATTTTAGAACAAGAAAGTAGCGCATCTGCCAAACAAATTGAAAAATTCCACTCAATCATACATCATGATAACAACCGTCCAATTCAGCCTTTAAATGGTCGTGTGATAGTTAATTAATATTTTTTGGCTCTATCGGTGAAAGCGAATAGAGCCAATAATTAGTGGACTTATCACTTATAACACACATAAAATATATAATGTATTTTTAATGGTTTTTTGTCATTAAACATTACACGAATAACGTATAAAAATTTTACGCTATCATCAAATAATATGAATATCCATGTCAAGGACGTTGTTTATATCAGAAAAAACAATGCGCAATGTTATTCGATTAAGTTAACAATTCCACCTGTATTTAATATAGTTGAAGCAGAGAAATAAACTTAGCTATTAATAAATAAGCCGATATAATAAAATGACTTAATAGGATTAAGCTCTTTTTTATTGTTATTTACCTATAGCGGTGGTGGAAGCGACATTTAAAACGATTAAACGGAGTTTATAAAGGTCAATTCCTCATCTCGACTATGGAGTTATAACATTCTTTTTCTGCATATGCATATTGGTATAATAATAACAGAGTTATATTCGTCGTTAGGCTACTTGCCTACAGTTGAGTTTAAAAAACAGACAGCTCTTAATTTTTTGATTGAATATATGTTGCCATTTCAGAATTTAAAAGAGCTTAATATAACAAGGAGAATAAAATGTTTAGTGCATTACATCCATATAATAATAAGCTAATTTCTTATACGGAATACCTAAAATTTGCATTAGATCATAATTTTCAAAAACCTAATGATGCGCCAGGTGCTCGCTGTCCTGTTTGTGAAAGGCGTCTGAAAGTCAGAGCAGGAAAACAAAAGGATGATGGGCATTTTTATCACAATGATGAATATTATTGCCCAACAAAAGAAGCAAATAAAAGATCCTACGGTAACTTGCCAATAACAAAACAAAACGCAGAAATACGACAAAAAAACCTTAATTTTGCTAAAGAAAATATAGGTAAAATTTGGGAAAGGTTGAAAGAAATTATTCCATTCTTTGACTTTTCAGAGTTTTTGTCAATTCTTAATGAAGCAAAAAAACTCAATATTTACGAATATACAAATCTTAATCCTCAACTCTTACCCTATGTTTATGTAACCCTAATAAACTATTTGCCAAGTAAAAGTTATAATAAACAACGAAAATTAAAGTTTTGCTTTTTCTATGAAGCGAGAATTAATACTTATGAGGATTTATGGATTAATCAAGGTGCATTTTCTCGCTTAGTTAGGATATCATATAAAAATGGTAGTACACAAAAAGTAACTATAATTGAAACAAATACTGATTACCTATCAAAAGAGCAAGTTATTTTAAGTGAAAAACAGCTAGAATTTTTGAAAAAAAAAGTATAACTATGAATAAATAGCCCTATATAGGGGCTTTATTAACGCTCATATCTAATTTTTATAAACCCGTTTTTTCCACGCCAAATCATTAATTCTTTGAATTGCGCTATATAAGTTGAGCGTTATAGGCTAGTCTTACTTTGTTTTTATTGTTATGCGCTAATACTACTTCAATCATACGGGTTTAAGTTTGGCTTCGTTCATTGATGGTAATAGCGATAGAGCGTAAGCCATGTGCTACTAGCTGACCTCTGTAGCCTATACGCTTGCGGCGTTAGTTTTTTGGGGATTAAGTGGTTCATCATGTTTAATACGGTTAGGAGACACATATTCACTATTACTCCCTAGTAGTTTTTGTGCTAATAACCTTAAAGTTTCATTGGATAAGCGTACATTGTGGGCTTTTGGGGCTTTCATTTGTTCAGTAGAGATATGCTTTTTCTCAATAAATATCAAAATGTTTAAGTATCAAGTTAATAATGATTATGTTAATTGGTTGAATTTCGTGAAAGAAAATGCATTTAAGGCTGGTGTGCCATTAAGGGCAGAACTTCTTAATTTAGTTTATGATTCAAACGATGAATTGGGCTGTAAAGCAGAAAAGGAAAGCTTAGGTTACAATTCCTCGCGATTACATCCAGATATTTATATGGATGAGTTATTAGTTGGAATGCGAACTATTAATTAAGTTTTAGCGCATATTATGAAAAAACTTGATATTTATGATGAATTTAAATTAGATACATCTGAATTGTATGTTAAGTAAAGATATTATTTAATAATATCTTTCAGATTGATGACAAAGAGCTCGCTTTTTGGCGAGTTCTTTGATCTAATAGAGAGGAGTCCATTATAAGAGGAATTCTTCTATGCTAAAAAAACCAACTCCAGCGACACCAGAAAAAAATAGAGCAAATCTCGCTAGATGCGCTTGTCCCTCAAAATCATCTTGTTCGTAAAATAGCTAAAGTCATTGATTTTGAATTTATTCGAGAAGCGGTAGCACCACTTTATTGCCTTAATAACGGTCGTCCGGCAGAAGATCCGGTCAGACTGTTTAAAATCATGCTATTGGGGTATCTTTTCGGTATCCCCAGTGAACGTCGTCTAGTTCAGGAAATTCAGGTCAATTTAGCTTATCGCTGGTTTCTGGGAATGGGATTAACCGAAAAAGTGATTGACGCCGTCGGTTTAATGACAGTGAAATCTATCTACAGATTTTTGATAATATTGTTGAGCAGGCCATTTCCAAAGAGTTGATAAGTGGTCGGGTATTATATACGGACAGTACTCACCTGAAAGCAAATGCCAATAAAGGCAAAGCACGTAATGAGCAGCGTATTGTTGAGCCCAGTCAATATATTGATGCGCTTAATCAAGCCATCAACGCAGAAAGAGAATTAAACGGAAAAAAGCCTTAAAGCCATCGACGGTAGAGAAATACAAGGATGTTAAAGTCAGTACAACAGATTCGGATAGTGGCTTTATGCATCGGGAAGGCAAGCCTAAAGGATTCTTCTACTTAGATCACCGAACGGTTGATGGCAAACATAATTTAATTACCGATACCTATGTCACAGCCAGAAATATCCATGATCCCCAGCCTTATATGGCTCAATTAAAACGCCAGCTAGAGCGGTTTGGCTTTAATCCGGTTGGTGTCGGTCTTGATGCGGGTTATTTTACGGCTCCCATTTGCCATTTACTGCTGGCAGAGCAGATATATCCGGTGTTGGGTTATCGTCGCCCCACCCATGGTGCGAATCCCATCAGAAAAAAGCAGTTTATCTATAACCGTCAAAACGATACTTATACTTGCCCAAACGGGCAAACATTAATATATAAAACTACTAGCAGGGAATGTTATCGTCATTGTCATTCTGATGCAACAACCTGCAAAATCTGTCCGTTATTGTCACAGTGTACACAGAGTAAAAATACACAGAAAGTCATCACACGGCATATCTGGGAAGCAGCTAAAGAGAAAGCCAACGAGATTCGTTTAAGTCAGTGGGGTAAAAGAGTCTATGCTCGGCGAAAAGAAACGATAGAGCGCAGCTTTGCTGATGCTAAACAACATCACGGACATGGTTATGCTCGATTTAGAGGAAGAGCGCAGGTTCAAATGCAGTGTTTATTGGCCGCAACGGCTCAAAATATCAAGAAAATAGCGATAAAGCTATTTTTGTTACGTTTTTTTAGGCTATTTTTTAATTTATTTAATAAAATCCAAATTAAAAATCCTATTTAGGTTTAAATAAAAAAATAAACCCCGAATTATATCGAGGTTTGTCATCAATCTGAAAGATATTATTTAATAATATCTTTTTATGTTTTATATGGACATTGAGTCTAATAAAGTTTAATATCCTGACTGAATTTTGTCTGGCATTTGAGTAAAATTAACACGATAATAAGTTTTCCGATGAAAGTTTCTATAAAATATCTAGTAAGTTTAGCCTTTGTGATCTTACCCTTTACCCCTGTATTGGCCGAAGTTCAGCCAACACAGGCACTGGGTGATCAGCAGTTGATCCACCAGCAAGAGCGACAAAAAGCACTACAAGATTTGCTTAGTCCTACCTTCCCCGATATTCGTTTATTACCCCCGAACGCTACCACTAAAGGGATAGATTTTCCGACTGAAGCTCATTGTTTTAACATTGATCATGTCGAGTTAATGGAACGAGACAAATTACCTTGGTTTATTCCATTAAAGAGGCTGGCGCAACAAGCAGAGCATCGCTGCTTGGGAGGGCAAGGAATTAACTTATTGATGAGTAAACTACAAGACCGCTTAGTTAGCTATGGATTGATTACTACGCGCGTTGTTGCACCTGAGCAAGATTTAACAGCAGGGACTTTAAAATTATTGCTTGTTGAAGGTAAAGTAAGGCGAATTTATTACAGTGATGATAGCGATAAATATGCACAGCTTTATAGCGCTATGCCTGTAAGAGAAAACAAAACACTTAATTTACGCGATATTGAACAAGGGCTTGAGAATTTACAACGCTTACCGACGGTCAGCGCACAAATGCAATTAGTGCCAGGCGACAAACCGGGTGAAAGTGATATCGTAATTAGTCGCAAGCAAACAAAGATGTGGCGAATTGGGTTATCGGTTGATGATTCAGGCACCAAAGCAACAGGACGCGACCAAGGCGGAGCGACCCTCTATTTGGACAATTTATTATCGTTAAGCGACGCATTTTATTTATCTGGTGGGCATGATTTAAACGGTAAAGGTAAATATGGTTCACGTAACTATTTATTATCTTATTCGGTGCCATTTGGTTATTGGTTATTAAACGCTTCGCTATCGGGTAATAAATATCATCAGACGGTAGCAGGACAAAATGAAGATTATAAATACAGTGGTCGTAGTCGCAATGCCAATATACAGCTTAGCCGGCTTATTCATCGGAATGAATCACAAAAAACCACATTAAGTTACGGCATAAGCTTACGCCAATCGCATAACTATATTAATGATACCGAAATAGAAATCCAGCAAAGGA
>NZ_LZHP01000102.1:0-47959 GCF_001690605.1 Gilliamella sp. Nev6-6
CAGATTGATGACAAAGAACTCGCTTTTTGGCGAGTTCTTTGATCTAATAGAGAGGAGTCCACTATAAGAGAAGTTCTTCTATGCTAAAAAAACCAACTCCAGCGACACCAGAAAAAATAGAGCAAATCTCACTAGATGCGCTTGTCCCCCAAAATCATCTTGTTCGTAAAATAGCTAAAGTCATTGATTTTGAATTTATTCGAGAAGCGGTAGCACCACTTTATTGCCCGAATAACGGTCGTCCGGCAGAAGATCCGGTCAGACTGTTTAAAATCATGCTATTGGGGTATCTTTTCGGTATCCCCAGTGAACGTCGTCTGGTTCAGGAAATTCAGGTCAATTTAGCTTACCGCTGGTTTCTGGGAATGGGATTAACCGAAAAAGTGATTGACGCCTCAACACTTAGTCAAAATCGTCGCCGTCGGTTTAATGACAGTGAAATCTATCAACAGATTTTTGATAATATTGTTGAGCAGGCCATTGCCAAAGGGTTGATAAGTGGTCGGGTATTATATACGGACAGTACTCACCTAAAAGCAAATGCCAATAAAGGCAAAGCACGTAATGAGCAGCGTATTGTTGAGCCCAGTCAATATATTGATGCGCTTAATCAAGCCATCAACGCAGAAAGAGAATTAAACGGAAAAAAGCCTTAAAGCCATCGACGGTAGAGAAATACAAGGAGGTTAAAGTCAGTACAACAGATCCGGACAGTGGCTTTATGCATCGGGAAGGCAAGCCTAAAGGGTTCTTCTACTTAGATCACCGAACGGTTGATGGCAAACATAATTTAATTACCGATACCTATGTCACAGCTGGAAATATCCATGATTCCCAGCCTTACATGGCTCGATTAAAACGCCAGTTAGAGCGGTTTGGCTTTAATCCGGTTGGTGTCGGTCTTGATGCGGGTTATTTTACGGCTCCCATTTGCCATTTACTGCTGGCAGAGCAGATATATCCGGTGTTGGGTTATCGTCGTCCCACCCATGGTGCGAATCCCATCAGAAAAAAGCAGTTTATCTATAACAGTCAAAACGATACTTATACTTGCCCAAACGGGCAAACATTAATATATAAAACTACCAGCAGGGAAGGTTATCGTCATTATCATTCTGATGCAACAACCTGCAAAATCTGTCCGTTATTGTCACAGTGTACACAGAGTAAAAATACACAGAAAGTCATCACACGGCATATCTGGGAAGCAGATAAAGAGAAAGCCAACGAGATTCGTTTAAGTCAGTGGGGTAAAAAAGTCTATGCTCGGCGAAAAGAAACGATAGAGCGCAGCTTTGCTGATGCTAAACAACATCACGGACATCGCTATGCACGATTTAGAGGAAGAGCGCAGGTTCAAATGCAGTGTTTATTGGCCGCAACGGCTCAAAATATCAAGAAAATAGCGATAAAGCTATTTTTGTTACGTTTTTTTAGGCTATTTTTTAATTTATTTAATAAAATCCAAATTAAAAAGCCTATTTATGGTTTAAATAAAAAAATAAACCCCGAATTATATCGAGGTTTGTCATCAATCTGAAAGCCACTGTAAAAGTGGCTTTTTATTTCTTGAGCAAGTATTAATGTTTAATTGCTTTCAATAACCACAGCTTTTTTAATATAAACAGGCTCAACAGGTACGTTTTGATGAGGTCCCATACGTTTAGTTGGAACAGCGACGATTTTATCGACAACGTCCATCCCTTTAATTACTTTACCGAATACGGCATAGCCATATTGTTCTGGTGATTGGTAATTAAGAAAATCATTATTGACAACATTGATAAAAAATTGGCTAGTTGCACTGTTTATATCACTGGTTCTTGCCATTGCAATTGTACCACGCTCATTTTTTAAGCCATTATTCGCTTCGTTTCTAATCGGTGGGTTATTGTCTTTGAATTTTAGTTGATCATCAGCGCCACCACCTTGAATCATAAAACCAGGAATGACTCGATGAAAAGTTAGATTTTCATAAAAACCACTATTAACATAATCAAGAAAGTTTTTCGTAGTGCTCGGTGCGTGTTCGCTGTCTAATTCAAGTTCAATATCCCCCATGCTGGTTTGTAATAATACCTTGGTATCAGCTAAAGCAACGGTAGAAAATAAAGTGAGTAATGCTGTAATAAATAGCATTTTGATTTTTTCCATATATTAATTCCTTTATCCTGTGGAAGTTGGCTGATTATACTGGATATTTGATTATTATAAATATCTATTATGAAAAATTGGGTAATTTTTTGTGTTGTAACTCGCAGAAGTATTTTCTTGTATACAACGAAATAAGTAATATTCCTATTGTACTAATGTTCCTTGATAATTTGGAGTAGGTAAAGTGGCACTCTTATAACCAATTGTTGTTTTGGATTGCTACCGTTTTTATATTAACACGTTATGTTACCTGAAAATTTTTTTACAAACAGTTTATTAAATCTTATGCGATGTGTTTTGTGTGATATGCCTTTATTTTTGCCCCATCATGGCATTTGTTGTCAGTGTGTTAAAAATCTACCTAAATTTTATAAGGTTTGTCATCAATGCTGTTTACCGCATTCTTTATCGACTGATACCTGTTATCGATGTCGTGCAAAGCAACCGCACTGGGACGAGTTGATAGCTGTGTCTGATTATATTAATCCATTAAAAAAATTGGTTCATCATTTTAAGTTCTACAGTAAAATTGAATTAAATATTGCATTGGCAAGATTAATGTTTTTGGCATGGTATCAACGACGAGAAGCAGGTGCTTTAATTAAACCTGATTTGGTGACTTGTGTACCGTTACATCACATTCGCTACTGGTCTAGAGGTTTTAATCAAGCCGAGTTATTGGCAAAACCGATTGCTAGATGGCTAAATTGTGATTTTTACCCTCATTTGTTATCCCGTAAGCAAAATTTACGCGATCAAAAAAATCTATCTCTTACCGAAAGAATTACGAATGTCGAAACACTTTTTATGTGTCGCCAAGATCTCTCGCACAAATCGGTAATGCTTATTGATGATATTGTCACAACTGGTAATACAATTAATGCCATTAGCCAACAATTAAAAAAATGTGGTGCAACAAGTGTTCATGTTGTTTGTTTGTGCCGTACAGTATTGTAAAATCCTAAACAATCCCTATAATAACCAAGAAAGTTAGTCAACTATTATAATAAATGATGTTAGGTCTATTTGTACCTAATTATATTAATGTGAGGGGTTATGTCTATTATCACTATTTCTGAATCAGCTCAACAGCACTTTAAAAAATTGCTTGCTAATCAACCTGATGGAACACAAATTCGAGTATTTGTTATTAACCCAGGTACACCAAGCGCAGAATGTGGGGTTTCATATTGTCCAGCTGATACAGTAGAAGATAGCGATATAGAAGAGAAATTTAATGACTTTTCAGTTTTTATCGATGATATTAGTGCACCATTTTTAGAAGAAACTGTCATTGATTATGTGACTGATGAGTTAGGTTCACAATTGACATTAAAAGCGCCAAACTCGAAAATGAAAAAGGTGGCTGATGATGCCCCATTAATTGAACGCGTTAATTATGTGATTCAAGCTCAAGTTAACCCACAATTGGCAAACCATGGCGGGCATGTGAGCTTAGTTGAATTGACAGAAGATAACTATGCCATATTGCAATTTGGTGGCGGTTGTAATGGTTGCTCAATGGTTGATTACACTTTAAAAGAAGGCATTGAGAAACAATTAATGGCAGAGTTTCCTGAACTGGCAGGTGTTAGAGATATTACAGAACACCAAGCTGGCGCCCATTCTTTTTGCTAAATTTGAAAGAAAATAATTTTTACTTAGACCTTGCTTATTGCTAGGATTAAGTCATAATCGGTTGATGTTTGCCATTTGACATTATGATGGGGTTTTATGAATCAAGTTAGTATTATTTCAGATCTTATCGTTTGGATTGAAAGGAATTTGGAACAACCATTATCTATTGATCATGTTGCACGAAAATCAGGTTATTCAAAATGGCACTTACAACGTATGTTTAAAGAAGTTACTGGCCAGGTTCTTGGTACTTATATTCGTCATCGCCGTTTAACTTATGCAGCGCTTGCTTTACGTATGACAAGTAAGCCTATTTTAGATATTGCAATGCAATATCGTTTTGATTCTCAGCAAACATTTACCCGATCTTTTAAAAAACAATTTAATGAAACGCCAGCAAGTTATCGTCGAGGAGAATATTGGGATCCTACAGGGTTAACACCAGCTATTGAGCTAAATAAAAATCAGCTTTTATTGCCTGAGCCAAAATTTGTTAATATGCCAAAACAAACTTTTTGGGGAATTACCTATAAAAATAATTGTACATTAAGTCGATTGCTAGATGAAGAAATTAAACTCCGAGAGCAGTTTTTTAATAATTATTTATCTCGCTGTACACACAAAAATCAGAATCTACCCGATAAAATTTATGCATTTAATCAGATCTTAAAAAGTAAAGATAATGACAATGAGCGAGATCTTTTTTATACCATAGCCTTAGATCAGAATAATAATCTCGAATACATAGAACAATTTGTAAGTGAGGGTGGTTTATATCTTTGTTTTAAATATATTGGCACTCCTGATGAGTTTAGTGATTTTATTTCGCAAGTTCATTTAGCCGCGATGCCAGCGTTAAAGGTACGTTTGCGCAGTTCCAGTTGTGTAATTGAAATTCATCATAATCATCATAATGACATTACTGAATCAATTAAGAATATTACACATATGGAGTGCGATTATTGTGTGCCGGTTGTGACAGAAAGTGAAGTCAATATCCAACCAAATTTATAGCGACTAAATGTATTATAACGAGATCTAAAAAGCAATAGATAGATATTGACCGATGTATTTAGTTATCTGAGTTTAATAAAATATTTTCTAACCATTTTTTGAATTCTGGAGTTGCCTCTTTAAGGCTATTTGATCCCCTAGTTACTGTTGCAATCCCAATTTTAAGTTGCTCTTTGAGCTGGCGCTGATTGGTTGAACCATCAAGTAATGAATGTATAATTTTGACGCGAGTAATTAAAGCGTCGCGTTCATCAGCAGTCATTAATAACTTTAATATATCAAGTGAATAACCATCGTTAAATGCTTGGTGTAATATTCCAACGGTTTGTTTCCATTCTTTAGTTTTCATTGTAATCACCATTAATATTGTTGATTAAATTCATTGGGATTAAGAATATTGACATCTTTCTTTCCTAAGATTGTTTGATAAATATAATCATATACCAATACGTTTTTTACGTAGTTACGTGTTTCCGTAAACGGTATGCTTTCAATAAATGCGGCTGCGTCAAGTTTACCATTACTGTTATTAAGCCATTTTTTTACACGATTAGGCCCAGCATTATAAGCTGCTGAAGATAATATACGATTATTACTATTTTGTAGATAAACGGTATTTAGATACGAAGTGCCTAATTCTATATTGGTTTTAGGATCAAACAATTGTGCCGATGAGACATAAGTCACCGTATCTATTTTTTTAGCTGTTTCTTTTGCTGTCGCTGGCATTAATTGCATTAATCCGCGAGCACCAGCTGGCGATTTGGCGGTGCTATTAAGGGCACTTTCTTGACGAGATATCGCTAAAGCATAAGAAAGCGGAATACTTTTATTTTTTAATGCTTTGTTATATAAATCTTTGTACATAATGGGTAAACGTTCCGTCCAGTTATTCCAAAGCTTGCCAACAATGGTTGCTTGAATGCTAAGATCCCCCCATCCTTTTTGTAAGGCATATTGAGATAATGCTAAGTATTCACTTTTATTTGTTTGGTGATTCAACATATAACGCCATTCGTTACTTAATTCTGATACCATACCAAAATAACGTAATTCGTTAATTCTTTTTACATAAGGTTGATTGTCATATTTGGCTTTTAATGTTGATATTTCTGCTTGTGTAATTTTTGGCGACTGGTTCTTAAGTAAATAAGGTTGGTTAAGTGTTTGTGCACTTATCATGCCATAAAATCCACGTTTGTTTGTGAGCGCTTGTAAAATTTTATTAGCTTCATTTGTTTGTTTATTATTGAGTAATACTCGAGCTTGCCAGTATTGCCATTCTTCTTTTAATTGATCTTCTGGTGATAATTGCGCTAGCCAATAGGCAATATCAGAAAAGTTATAGGCATCTATGGCAAGGCGGATACGCTTTTCGACCAATGCCGTATCATGATATTTAGTAATATAGCTATCACGCCATTTTATTTGTTCATTAGTAGCGGAATCTTTAAAGTAGCTGTTGGCTAAACTCTTTTGTAATTCAGCTTGCTCTACTTCAGTTAACGCCTGCTGTTTAACTAATTTTGGCAATAACAATGCAGCTAAATTCATATCAGTTTTTACTAAGCGAGGGAATGATGCTAAGACTACTTTTTTAGTGAAGGTGCTAGCTTTAATATTTTTTGAAAAATCCTCTAACTTTTTGGGATTATCAAGTACAGCGAGCAAATTGATTTTAGTTGTTTTGTTGTTGTCATCAAGTAGGTTAGTTAGATGTTTGGCCAATTTTAAATTATTTGCTTCAATAGCAAGTTCAATGCGTAATAGTATTAAATTAGCTGTTCGTTTACCTGCTTGAGTCCAAGCGTTGATTAATGGATCACATGCAGAAGGAAGCTCTTTGCCAGTCTTCCAAAGTGATTCGATAGTACTGAAGGTAGTTTGGTTATTTCCTTGTTGTAGTAATGCATACTGATAGCGACAATTAGAGAGAATAGAATTATCTTTTGGAAAAGAAATGATTGAATTCCAGTCTTGACGAGAACTTAGTTCTGTTAGATAAGATTGTATTAGTGAGTCTGTTAATGGAAAGTCCTTATATTGGTTAACAAAGTCACTTACCATTTCAGGTGAAACCAATTTGATATTTTTTTGAAAAAACTGTACAGCAGCATAAGGATATAATGGATAATTTTTTATGCTAGAAAGCAATATTTGTTGGTCTTCAAAATTAAGCGATTGATAGGAATTAAGCCATTTTTGATAATGTTCTCGTTGCTCCTTTTGCGACCTGTCTGCGTAAACACTACCTGTGTAAATACTACATGTACAAAGTAGACATATTATCAAAAAATAACGTAATACTAATTTCATCCCTTAACTCCTATATTAATTTAGTTCGTTAGATTAGCATATTCTGTTACGATTCGTCGATAATCAACTAACGGCTTAATTCCTACTAAAATACTCAACTAAATACTTGACTAAATTAAATGGATATATACAATAAAGCGATAACGCATAGGGGAATGATTAATGAAATTGACATCAAAAGGACGATATGCGGTGACAGCAATGCTTGATGTTGCATTACATGCTGATTCAGGGCCTGTATCACTTGCAGAGATTTCAGAACGTCAAGAAATTTCACTTTCTTATCTTGAACAATTGTTTGCTCGTTTACGTAAAAATGGCTTAGTACGGAGTGTTAGAGGTCCTGGTGGCGGTTATATATTGAGTCGCTCTATGGATCAAATTGCGATTAGCTCAATTGTTAAAGCTGTTGATGAGACAGTGCATGCAACAAAATGTCATGGGCAAGATGGATGCCAAGGTGGTGTGAGATGTTTAACTCACACATTGTGGAATGAACTAAGTGAGCGAATTGAGGACTTTTTAACTAGCATTACGTTAAGTGAATTGGTTAATGATAAAGAAGTTAAAGCCGTTGCTAGCCGACAAAGTAATATACAACACGTTCAGATCAATTAATAAAAATAGAATATAGAATTTGTCATTGGGAGTGATTAATGAAACTACCTATTTATATGGATTATGCAGCGACAACCCCTGTTGATCCTAGAGTTGCTGAAAAAATGATGCAGTATTTAACCCCAAATGGGATTTTTGGTAACCCGGCATCTCGTTCTCATAAATTTGGTTGGCAAGCAGAAGAAGCAGTTGATATTGCTCGCAATCAAATTGCTGATCTTATTGGTGCTGATTCACGAGAAATTGTTTTTACATCTGGTGCAACTGAAGCCGATAATTTAGCGATCAAAGGCGCTGCTCATTTTAATCAAGCGAAAGGTAAGCACATTATTACTTGTAAAACTGAGCACAAAGCCGTGCTTGATACTTGCCGCCAGCTTGAGCGAGAAGGTTATGAAGTAACTTATTTAGCTCCTGAATCAGATGGTATTCTTGATTTAGATAAACTTGCAGAGGCAATGCGTAGTGATACAACTGTTGTATCTATTATGCATGTTAATAATGAAACAGGTGTTATTCAAGACATCGAGAAAATTGGTGAAATGTGCCGTGAACGAGGCATTGTCTTTCATGTTGATGCAACGCAATCTGTAGGTAAATTACCCATTGATGTGGCCAAGTTAAAAGTTGATTTAATGTCATTTTCTGGTCATAAGATTTATGGCCCAAAAGGAATTGGTGGACTTTATGTAAGACGTAAACCTCGTGTGCGAATTGAAGCGCAAATGCATGGCGGTGGTCATGAGCGGGGTATGCGCTCAGGCACGTTACCTGTGCACCAAATTGTCGGCATGGGTGAAGCGTACCATATAGCCAAAGAAGAAATGGCAGCTGAAATGCCTCGCCTTTTAGCGCTAAAAAATCGTTTATGGAATGGGTTAAAAGATATCGAAGAAGTTTACCTTAATGGTTCTTTGGAACACAGTGTACCAAATATTTTAAATGTGAGTTTCGCGTATGTTGAAGGTGAATCGCTTATGATGGCTTTAAAGGATTTAGCAGTTTCATCTGGTTCGGCATGTACATCTGCGAGCTTAGAGCCTTCTTATGTGCTACGTGCATTAGGGCTTAATGATGAGCTTGCACATAGCTCAATTCGTTTTTCATTGGGTCGATTTAGTACTGAAGAAGAAGTGGACTATGTGATTAAATTAATTAAAAATTCTATTGATAAATTAAGAGATTTATCGCCACTTTGGGAAATGTTTAAAGATGGTGTTGATTTAACAAAAATTAGATGGTCAGCCCATTAATATTAGGAGCAAATTATGGCATACAGTGAAAAAGTTGTTGATCATTATGAAAACCCTCGTAATGTAGGTTCTTTTGATCAAAATGATCCTAATGTCGGTAGTGGCATGGTTGGGGCGCCTGCGTGTGGCGATGTAATGCGTTTACAAATCAAAGTGAATGATAATGGCATTATTGAGGACGCTAAGTTTAAAACCTATGGTTGTGGTAGCGCAATTGCATCAAGCTCTTTAGTAACCGAATGGATTAAAGGTAAATCATTAGATGAGGCCGAAGCGATTAAAAATACGGATATTGCTGAAGAGTTGGCTTTACCGCCTGTTAAAATTCACTGCTCGATCTTAGCCGAAGATGCGATTAAAGCAGCAATCGATGACTATAAAACGAAAAAAGGACAACGTTAATGGCAATCACATTGACTAATAGCGCTGCTGATCGTGTTCAAGCTTTTTTAGCTAATCGTGGAAAAGGTATTGGATTACGATTAGGTGTTAAAACATCCGGTTGCTCAGGTATGGCCTATGTTTTAGAGTTTGCCGATGTGATTAATGACGATGATAGTGTCTTTGAAGATAAACATGTCAAAGTTATCGTTGATAAGAAGAGCTTAGTTTATATTGATGGAACAGAGCTTGATTTTGTCAAAGAAGGGCTAAATGAAGGCTTTAAATTCAATAACCCTAATGCTCATAATGAATGCGGTTGTGGTGAAAGTTTTAACGTGTAATTGGGCGCAATAATTATGGTTAATTATTTCGAGTTATTCAATTTACCTGTTCAGTTGCCGGTGGATGTGATTTCGTTAACAACCCATTATCAGCAATTGCAACGGCAATATCATCCAGATAATTTTGCTGTAGCAACTGATAGTGAAAAAATGGCCGCTGTGCAAAAATCAGCCACCATTAATGATGGTTAT
Source organism: Gilliamella sp. Nev6-6 (assembly GCF_001690605.1). NCBI lineage: Bacteria > Pseudomonadati > Pseudomonadota > Gammaproteobacteria > Orbales > Orbaceae > Gilliamella > Gilliamella sp. Nev6-6. The sequence continues at coordinate 9,911 of NZ_LZHP01000102.1, forward strand.
CAAATCCTAAAAAATCCGATAAAAGCTGCGGAATATTATCTATCTTTGCAAGGTTTTGATGTTGCCACAGAAAACAATATTATTCATGATGCCGATTTTTTAATGGAGCAATTTGCTTTACGTGAGAGGCTTGATAGTATTGAAAACCAAGCTAATTTTCAAGCATTAGATGACTTTCATAAAGAAATTATCGAACGTGAAAAAATGGTATATAACCAACTATTACAATTCATAGTAAAACAAGACATAGTAAAACAAGATTGGCAAAGTGCGCTTAATCAAATCTATAAGCTTCGTTATCTAGCTCGATTGATTGAACAAATCGAAAAGTTACAAGACAAACAATTTGATTTATAATTTACGATAAATGATGAATCAATAGAGATAGATTAAATGGTATTATTACAAATTAGTGAACCAGGACAAACACCAATGCCACATCAGCGTCGCATTGCAGTGGGTATCGATCTTGGTACAACTAATTCACTCGTAGCAACGGTTCGTAGTGGGCAAGCCGAGGTTTTACCCGATTTGCAAGGCGATTCATTGTTGCCATCGGTTGTACATTACGGTGTTGATCATGATGATAACCCTGTTATTACTATTGGTAAATATGCCAAATCCAATGCTATAAATGATCCCCAAAATACGGTTAGTTCTGTTAAACGATTAATGGGTAGAAGTTTAGCAGATATAGAACAATCCCATTTTCCTTATACCTTTTCGCAAACAGAAAGTGGTGTCCCGTTATTAAATCTGCCTAATGGTCAGGTTAATCCAGTACAAGTCTCTGCTGATATCTTGGTTGCACTCGCCGAACGAGCAAGAGAAAGTTTAAACGGTGAAATTGACGGTGCTGTGATAACTGTGCCAGCTTACTTTGATGATGCCCAGAGGCAAGCAACTAAAGATGCAGCAAAATTAGCTGGTTTACATGTGCTTCGCTTATTAAATGAACCAACTGCCGCGGCCATTGCTTATGGCTTAGATTCTAAAAAAGAAGGGGTCATTGCCGTTTATGATTTAGGTGGCGGAACTTTTGATATTTCGATTCTTCGCCTAAATAAAGGCGTTTTTGAAGTGCTAGCAACCAGTGGTGATTCTGCTCTTGGTGGTGATGATTTTGATAGGTTGCTTGCTGACTATATAAAAAAGGAATTTGGTTTAACTGATAATATAGATCCTATTATTAATCAAAATATTAGTTATCAAGCGACGGATATAAAAATATTACTGAGTAATGAAGATGTTGCTATATTTACACTTAATAATCAATCATTAACTATTACTCGTCAGCATTTTCAACAATTAATAGAGCCATTAGTTAAACGCACTTTGGCTGTTTGCCGTCGGGCGTTAAAAGATGCGCAAATAGGCGTGGATGAAGTGCTTGAAGTCGTTATGGTTGGTGGTTCTACTCGAGTACCGTTAGTAAGAGAATTAGTTGGTAATTATTTTAAAACCCAGCCGTTAACGTCTATTGATCCAGATAAAGTTGTTGCTATTGGAGCTGCCATTCAAGCGGATATATTAGTAGGGAATAAATCTGATTCTGATATGTTGCTACTTGATGTCATTCCATTGTCTTTAGGGATTGAAACTATGGGGGAACTAGTCGAAAAGATTATTCCTCGTAATAGCACTATTCCATGTGCAAGAGCGCAAGAATTTACCACTTTTAAAGATGGTCAAACAGCCATGATGATTCATGTCTTGCAAGGTGAGCGTGAAAGTGTTGCCGACTGTCGCTCCTTAGCTCGGTTTACATTGAGGGGAATTCCTGCTATGCCCGCTGGCGGTGCACATATACGGGTGACTTTTCAAGTTGATGCCGATGGTTTATTAAGTGTTACGGCGATGGAAAAATCAACTGGTGTAGAAGCTACAATTCAAGTTAAGCCCTCTTACGGTCTGACCGATAAAGAGATTGCGACCATGATTCAAGATTCAATTAGTCATGCACAGCAAGATAAACAAGCCAGAATGCTTGCTGAAAAAAAAGTTGAGGCGGCACGTGTGCTAGAGAGTTTACAAGGCGCTTTAGACAAAGATGCTGATTTATTAAACGATAGCGAGCTTAGCCAAATTTTAGCCGCTCAGCGCCAATTGCAAGTAGCACGTGAGTCAGATGATAGTTATACAATTGAAAAGCACATTAAAATTGTTGATAGTGTGACACAAGATTTTGCCGCTAGGCGAATGGATAGGTCAATCCATCGTGCCTTAGCTGGCCATAAAGTTGATGATATTTAACTAACGGGATTATTATGCCAAAAATTACTTTTTTACCCAATGCCGATCTTTGCCCTGAAGGAAAAACTGTTGAAGCGCAGGAAGGTGAATCTATTTTAGACGTGGCATTGCGCAATGATATTGAAATAGAGCATGCTTGTGAGATGTCTTGTGCTTGTTCTACATGTCACTGTATTGTTCGTAAAGGGTTCGAGTCACTTGAGGAAAGTGATGAGCAAGAAGATGATATGTTAGATAAAGCCTGGGGAGTCGAGCCTTATAGCCGTTTAAGTTGTCAAGCTCGTGTAGCGAATGAAGATCTAGAAGTCGAAATTCCAAGATATAGCCTTAATCACGCCAAAGAAGATCATTAATTAATAGTCAGAATGATTACCTATCTATAATTTGATGTAAAGAATAATATTAAGCTTGGTGATTCGTTTTAAATTTCATAATTTTGAACCGATAATCAAGCGAACAGCCATATCTTTCGATTCTAAATATCTGTATTTATTTCTTGCCGTTAGTTAATTAACAGGGTATAATCAGCCCACTTTGTTTATTGCCTTTATATAAACAAATGATGAAAAGATATAATTTCTACAACAGAAAATAGCTAATTATATCGACAATACTCCCGATTTGGGGGTTACGAAAAAGAACGGATTACACTCTCCTGTCAATCGAAACAGGGCAAGAGGAGTAGTCTTTTGTTATAACTTTTAAATAATGGAGCTCTGGTCTCATGTCGAACCAAAGAATCCGTATCCGGTTAAAAGCGTTTGATCATCGTTTGATTGATCAATCAACTGCTGAAATTGTAGAAACTGCGAAGCGCACAGGTGCGCAGGTTCGTGGTCCTATTCCATTACCGACACGCAAAGAGCGTTTTACTGTATTGATCTCTCCGCACGTTAACAAAGATGCGCGTGATCAGTATGAGATTCGCACTCATAAGCGTCTAGTTGATATTGTTGAGCCAACTGAAAAAACAGTTGATGCTTTAATGCGTCTAGATCTTGCTGCCGGTGTTGATGTGCAGATCAGTTTAGGTTAATCCTAGGCTGAATGATTGAGAGGTCGAAACAATGATTGGTTTAATCGGTCGTAAAGTAGGAATGACACGAATCTTCACTGAAGAGGGTGTTTCTATTCCTGTCACCGTAGTAGAAGTTCAAAGTAATCGTATTACTCAAGTTAAAACCCTTGAGAATGATGGTTATCAAGCTATTCAGGTTACTACTGGCAGTAAAAAAGCAAGCCGCGTAAATAAACCTGAAGCAGGTCATTTCGCTAAGGCTGGCGTTGAAGCTGGTCGTGGTCTATGGGAATTCCGTTTTGAAGAAGGTGAATTTACTGTAGGTCAAAGTATTAACGTTGATATTTTTACTGACGTTAAAAAAGTTGATGTTACTGGAACATCTAAAGGTAAAGGTTTTGCTGGCGTTACTAAACGTTGGAATTTCCGTACTCAAGATGCGACTCATGGTAACTCTTTGGCACACCGTGGTCATGGCTCTATCGGTCAAAACCAAACTCCGGGTAAAGTGTTTAAAGGTCGTAAAATGGCAGGTCACTTAGGTAATGAACGTGTAACAGTTCAAAACTTAGATATTGTGCGTGTTGATGCAGAACGTAACCTTTTATTAATTAAAGGTGCAGTTCCTGGTGCAATCAATAGTGACGTAATTGTTAAACCAGCAATCAAGGCTTAACGTCGAGGAGATAGAGATGGAATTAGTAGTAAGAGACGCGCAAGCGCTTTCTGTTTCCGAAACTACCTTCGGACGTGAGTTTAATGAAGCGTTAGTTCACCAAGTAGTTGTTGCTTATGCATCTGCTGCTCGTCAAGGCTCACGCGCACAAAAAACTCGTGCAGAAATCGCTGGTTCAGGTAAAAAACCATGGCGTCAAAAAGGCACTGGTCGTGCTCGTTCAGGTTCTATTAAGAGCCCAATTTGGCGTAGTGGTGGTGTAACATTTGCAGCAAAACCACAAGATCATAGCCAAAAAGTTAACCGTAAAATGTATCGTGGTGCATTAAAGAGTATTTTCTCTGAATTAGTGCGTCAAGAACGTTTAGTTGTGGTTGAAACATTTACTGTTGAAGCACCTAAGACTAAATTATTAACTCAGAAATTAAATGATATGAATCTTAATGATGTTCTTATTATCGCTTCTGAAGTTGATGAAAATCTTTTCTTAGCAGCACGTAACTTGCATAAAGTTGATGTGCGTGATGTAGCAGGTATTGATCCAGTTAGTTTGATTGCATTTGACAAAGTGGTTATCACTGTTGATGCCGTTAAACAAGTAGAGGAGATGTTAGCATGATTCGTGAAGAGCGTCTGCTTAAAGTCCTGCGAGCACCACATGTTTCTGAAAAAGCATCTATTTCAATGGAAAAAACAAATACATTAGTATTGAAAGTTGCTAAAGATGCTACTAAGAGAGAGATTAAAGCCGCAGTTGAACAACTATTTGAAGTTAAAGTAGATGACGTTAATACACTTGTTGTTAAAGGTAAAGTTAAACGTCGTGGTCAACAAATCGGTCGCCGTAGCGACTGGAAAAAAGCTTACGTTACTTTAGCAGAAGGTCAAAATTTAGACCTTGCTGGCGTCGCTGAGTAATTCGGAGGAGTAAGAACAATGGCAGTTGTTAAGTGTAAACCTACATCTCCGGGTCGTCGCCACGTTGTTAAAGTGGTTAACCCAGAGTTGCATAAAGGTAAGCCTTATGCACCGTTGCTTGATTCAAAAAGCAAAACTGGTGGTCGCAATAATAATGGTCGAATCACTACCCGTCATATCGGTGGTGGTCATAAGCAACATTATCGTATTGTCGACTTTAAGCGTAATAAAGATGGTATTCCAGCAGTTGTTGAACGTTTGGAATATGATCCAAACCGTAGTGCAAATATTGCATTGGTTTTATATAAAGACGGTGAACGTCGTTATATTTTAGCGCCTAAAGGCTTAAAAGCAGGTGATCAGATCCAATCTGGTGTTGATGCATCAATTAAAACAGGTAACTGTTTACCAATGCGCAATATTCCAGTCGGTTCTACCGTGCATAACATTGAAATGAAACCAGGTAAAGGCGGACAACTTGCTCGCTCGGCTGGTAGCTATGTGCAAATCGTTGCACGTGATGGTGCTTATGTAACATTACGCCTACGTTCAGGTGAAATGCGTAAAGTATTATCTGATTGCCGCGCCACTATTGGTGAAGTGGGTAACTCAGAACATATGCTTCGCGTACTAGGTAAAGCGGGTGCAACGCGTTGGCGTGGTGTTCGTCCTACTGTTCGTGGTACAGCAATGAACCCGGTAGACCATCCACATGGTGGTGGTGAAGGTCGTAACTTTGGTAAACATCCTGTGTCTCCATGGGGTCAAAAAGCCAAAGGATTGAAAACGCGTAGCAACAAACGTACTGATAAGTATATTGTTCGCCGTCGCAATAAGAAATAATTAATATAGAGGATTAGCTATGCCACGTTCTCTCAAGAAGGGTCCTTTTATTGACCTACACTTGCTGAAGAAGGTAGAGAAAGCGGTGGAAAGCGGGGACAAGAAACCAATTCGTACTTGGTCCCGTCGTTCAACGATCTTTCCTAACATGATCGGTTTGACCATCGCTGTCCATAATGGTCGTCAGCACGTTCCAGTTTATGTTTCCGATGAAATGGTTGGTCATAAATTGGGTGAATTCGCGCCGACTCGTACTTATCGCGGTCACGCAGCTGATAAGAAAGCTAAGAAGAAATAAGTAGGAGAAAGAGATGGAAACAATTGCAAAGTACCGCCACGCTCGTTCTTCTGCACAAAAAGTTCGCTTAGTTGCAGATCTTGTTCGCGGTAAGAAAGTGTCTCAGGCACTAGATATTTTAACGTACACCAATAAAAAAGCGGCTGTACTTGTTAAAAAAGTATTAGAGTCTGCTATTGCTAATGCAGAGCATAACGATGGTGCTGATATTGATGATCTAAAAGTTGCGAAAATTTTCGTAGACGAAGGTCCAACCATGAAGCGCATTATGCCTCGTGCGAAAGGTCGTGCAGATCGAATTTTGAAGCGTACGAGTCACATCACCGTGATCGTCTCAGATCGCTAGGCTGGAGAATAGCAATGGGTCAAAAAGTAAATCCAAATGGTATCCGATTAGGCATTGTCAAGCCTTGGACATCTACATGGTATTCGGGTACAAAGACATTCGCTGATAATTTAGAAAGTGATTTTAGAGTGCGTGAGTTCTTAAATAAAGAATTAGCTCAAGCGTCAATCTCTAAAATTGTGATCGACCGTTCAGCAGAAACTAACGTTCGAATTACTATTCACACCGCTCGTCCAGGGATTGTGATTGGTAAAAAAGGTGAGGACGTTGAAAAATTACGTAATGCCGTAGCTTCTATTGTCAATAAATATAAAGACAAAAAAGAGAAGCGTGATGTTGCGGTACAAATTAATATTGCAGAAGTTCGCAAACCAGAACTTGATGCAAAATTAGTTGCTGACAGCATTACTTCTCAGTTAGAACGCCGTGTTATGTTCCGTCGCGCTATGAAACGTGCGGTACAAAACGCAATGAAAGCGGGTGCTAAAGGTATCAAAGTTGAAGTAAGTGGTCGTTTAGGCGGCGCTGAAATTGCTCGCAGTGAGTGGTACCGTGAAGGTCGTGTGCCTTTACATACCTTACGAGCTGATATCGACTATGGATTGTCTGAAGCATTAACTACCTATGGTATTATTGGTGTTAAAGTGTGGATCTTCAAAGGTGAGATCCTTGGTGGTATGGCTGCCGTTGAACAAGCAGAAAAACAACCTGCTGCTCAACCGAAAAAGCAGCGCAAAGGCCGAAAACAATAAGGAGCGTCGCTGATGTTACAACCAAAGCGTACAAAATTCCGTAAAGTGCACAAGGGCCGCAATCGTGGTCTTGCTGTAAGTACTGATGTTAGTTTCGGTACATTCGGTCTTAAGGCTGTAGGTCGTGGTCGTTTGACTGCGCGCCAGATCGAAGCGGCACGTCGTGCAATGACTCGTGCAGTTAAGCGTCAAGGTAAAATCTGGATTCGAGTTTTCCCTGATAAACCAATTACTGAAAAACCACTTGCAGTGCGTATGGGTAAAGGTAAGGGTAACGTTGAATACTGGGTTGCTCAGATTCAACCAGGTAAAGTCCTTTATGAAATGGACGGTGTACCGGAAGAAGTTGCTCGTGAAGCATTTGCGTTGGCAGCTGCAAAACTGCCAATTAAAACCACCTTTGTGATTAAGACGGTGATGTAAATGAAAGCAAAAGAGCTACGCGAAAAAAGCGTTGAAGAGTTAAATACTGAACTTCTTAATTTATTACGTGAGCAATTTAACTTACGTATGCAATTAACTGGAGGTCAGTTAACACAGACTCATATGTTAAAACAAGTGCGTCGTAATATTGCACGTGTTAAAACGTTATTAACTGAGAAGGCGGGTGCGTAATATGACTACTGAAGTAAAAATTCGTACTCAGCAAGGTCGTGTTATTAGCGACAAAATGGATAAATCTATAACTGTAGCTATTGAACGTAAAGTGAAGCATCCGTTATATGGTAAGTTCATTAAACGTACGACTAAATTGCATGTACATGATGAAAACAACGAGTGTGGTATTGGTGATACTGTAGAAATTAAAGAGTGTCGTCCATTATCAAAAACCAAATCTTGGACTCTTGTTCGAATCGTTGAAAAAGCAGTTATTTAATCTTTTTGATTGAAAACTGTACATAATATAATAAACGGCTTAGTAGCCGTTTATTTTATGCTATCCATTTTATGTGAGTGGTGTTATACTATACGCCCTCACATAAGTGGGTTTTTGGTTGTCTATTCTTATCCATGGTAGTTGAGGTGGATGAAGGTAGATTAGACAATAATTTATTTATACGGAGCATTAAAATGATCCAAGAACAGACTAGGCTAGATGTTGCCGATAACTCTGGCGCACGTAGTGTAATGTGTATCAAGGTTCTCGGTGGCTCGCACCGTCGTTATGCAGCGGTAGGTGATATCATCAAAGTTACCATTAAAGAAGCAATTCCTCGTGGTAAAGTTAAGAAAGGTGATGTGCTTAAAGCTGTTGTAGTGCGCACTAGAAAAGGTGTTCGTCGTCCTGATGGATCTGTCATTCGTTTCGATCGTAATGCTTGTGTTATTTTAAACAATAACAGTGAGCAACCGATAGGTACGCGTATTTTTGGACCGGTCACTCGTGAACTTCGCTCTGAGAAGTTTATGAAGATCATTTCATTAGCACCAGAAGTACTGTAAGGAGCGGGTAATGGCAGCGAAAATCCGTCGAGAAGATGAAGTTATCGTGTTAACCGGTAAAGATAAAGGTAAACGCGGTAAAGTAAAAAGCGTTTTGTCTACAGGTAAAGTGATTGTTGAAGGTATTAATTTGGTGAAAAAACACCAAAAACCAGTACCTGCATTAAATCAAGAAGGTGGAATTGTTGAAAAAGAAGCAGCAATTAATGTTTCTAACGTGGCAATTTTCAACCCAGCTACAGGCAAAGCAGATCGCGTAGGCTTTCGTTTTGAAGACGGTAAAAAAGTCCGTTTTTATAAGTCTACTAATGAATTAATCAATTAAGTAATTTGGAGTGTACGATGGCGAAACTGCATGATTACTACAAAGCACAGGTAGTAAATAAACTGCAAGAACAGTTTGGCTACAAATCTGTCATGCAAGTCCCTCGGATCGAAAAGATCACCTTGAATATGGGTGTGGGTGAAGCAATTACTGATAAGAAATTATTAGATAATGCTGTTGCAGATTTAGCAGCAATCAGTGGTCAAAAACCACTTGTCACTAAAGCACGCAAATCAGTTGCTGGTTTTAAAATCCGTCAAGGGTATCCTATTGGTTGTAAAGTCACTTTACGTGGCGAACGTATGTGGGAATTTTTTGAACGTCTAGTTTATATTGCTCTTCCTCGTACTCGAGATTTCCGCGGTTTAAGCGCAAAATCTTTTGATGGTCGTGGTAACTATAGCATGGGTGTTCGTGAACAAATCGTTTTCCCTGAAATCGATTATGATAAAGTTGATCGTGTTCGTGGTTTAGATATTACTATCACAACTAGTGCACAATCAGATGAAGAAGGCCGAGCTTTATTATCTGCCTTTAACTTCCCATTTCGTAAGTAAGGTAGGGCATAATGGCTAAACAATCAATGATTGAACGCGATAAGAAACGCGTAAAGCTAGCAGAAAAATATTTTGCAAAGCGTCAAGAATTAAAAGCGATTATCTCTGATCTTAATGCATCAGATGAAGATCGTTGGAATGCAGTGCTTAAATTGCAAACGCTTCCTCGTGATTCTAGTCCATCACGTCAACGTCGTCGTTGTCGTCAAACTGGTCGTCCTCATGGCGTCCTTCGTAAGTTTGGTTTAAGCCGTATTAAGGTTCGCGAGTCAGCCATGCGTGGTGAGATTCCTGGTCTTAAAAAGGCAAGTTGGTAATCAGGGGAGTGTTATAGATGAGCATGCAAGATCCTATAGCAGATATGTTGACCCGTATTCGTAATGGTCAATCTGCGAATAAAGTTGCAGTCACCATGCCTTCCTCTAAGCTAAAAGTGGCAATTGCCAATGTGCTAAAAGAAGAAGGTTATATCGGAGACTATAAAGTTGTTGGTGACACTAAGCCAGAATTGGAAATTACTTTGAAGTATTTCCAAGGCAAAGCTGTTGTAGAAAGTATTAAACGTGTTAGCCGTCCAGGTTTACGTATTTATAAGCGTAAAGATGAATTGCCAAAAGTTATGGCTGGATTAGGTATCGCAGTTGTTTCTACTTCTAAAGGTGTTATGACTGATCGTGCAGCACGCCAAGCGGGTCTTGGTGGTGAAATTATCTGCTACGTAGCGTAAGGGAGAAAAAAATGTCTCGTGTTGCAAAAGCACCTGTCGTTGTTCCTGCTGGCGTAGAGGTAAAACTCGATGGTCAGGTAATTACGATTAAAGGTAAAAATGGCGAGTTATCTCGCACAATAAATAATGCTGTTGTGATTAATCAAGAAGAGGGTCAAATTAAATTTGCTCCTCGCGATGGCTTTGCTGATGCTTGGGCTCAAGCTGGTACGGCTCGTGCATTGATTAATGCGATGGTTATTGGTGTTACTGAAGGTTTTACTAAAAAACTTCAGCTAGTTGGTGTCGGTTATCGTGCACAAGTTAAAGGTAATGCAATTGGTTTATCTCTTGGATATTCACATCCAATTGAACATCAATTACCTGCAGGTGTGTCAGCTGAATGTCCTTCTCAAACTGAAATTGTACTGAAAAGTGCTGATAAACAGTTAATTGGACAAGTGGCTGCAGATATCCGTGCTTATCGTCGTCCTGAACCTTATAAAGGTAAAGGTGTTCGTTACGCAGATGAAGTTGTGCGTACTAAAGAAGCTAAGAAAAAGTAAGGTAACACTATGGATAAGAAATCAGCTCGTATCCGTCGTGCAACTAAAGCGCGTCGCAAGATGCATGAATTACTTGCAACTCGCTTGGTAGTTCACCGCACTCCGCGTCATATTTATGCGCAGATTATCGCACCAAACGGATCAGAAGTACTGGCAGCCGCTTCTACATTAGAAAAAGCTATCAGTGAAAGTTTAAAATACACCGGAAACAAAGATGCAGCAGCGGCGGTTGGTAAAGCAATTGCAGAGCGTGCATTAGCGAAAGATATCAAAGAAGTTTCATTTGATCGTTCAGGTTTCCAATATCATGGTCGAGTTCAGGCGCTAGCAGATGCTGCTCGCGAAGCTGGCCTACAGTTCTAAGGTAGGAGTTAAAGATGTCAAACATCGAAAAACAAGCTGGTGAACTGCAGGAAAAACTAATCGCAGTTAACCGAGTTTCTAAAACCGTAAAAGGTGGTCGTATTTTTAGTTTTTCTGCACTAACAGTTGTTGGTGACGGTAATGGCCGCGTAGGTTTTGGATATGGTAAAGCACGTGAAGTACCAGCAGCAATTCAAAAAGCAATGGAAAAAGCACGTCGTAATATGATTAATGTTGCTTTAAACAACGATACTTTACAGCATCCAGTTAAAGGTGCTCACACAGGTTCTCGTGTTTATATGCAACCAGCATCAGAAGGTACCGGTATTATCGCTGGTGGTGCGATGCGTGCCGTTTTAGAAGTTGCTGGTGTTCGTAACGTTCTGGCTAAAGCATATGGTTCTACTAACCCAATTAATGTGGTTCGTGCAACTATTGATGGCTTAGAAAATATGAAATCACCAGAAATGGTTGCTGCTAAGCGTGGTAAAACCGTCGAAGAAATTTTGGGGTAATTAACCATGGCAAAAACAATTAAAATTACACAAACCCGTAGTTCTATTGGTCGTCTACCGAAGCATAAAGCAACGTTAGTTGGATTAGGATTACGTCGTATTGGTCATACTGTTGAGCGTGAGGATACTCCTGCAATTCGTGGTATGGTAAACCAAGTTTATTACATGGTTAAAGTTGAGGAGTAATAGTAATGCGTTTAAATACTTTATCTCCTGCTGAAGGTTCAAAGCATGCACCGAAACGCCTAGGCCGAGGAATTGGTTCTGGGTTAGGTAAAACAGGTACTCGTGGTGTTAAAGGTCAAAAATCCCGTTCAGGTGGTGGCGTTCGCCGTGGCTTTGAAGGTGGTCAAATGCCTTTATATCGTCGTTTACCAAAATTTGGTTTTACCTCACGTAAAGCTTTAGTTACAGCTCAAGTTCGTCTTTCTGATTTAATGAAGGTTGAAGGCGATATTGTTGACTTAAATAGCTTAAAAGTTGCAAATGTGATTAATTCACATATTGAATATGCAAAAATCATGTTATCTGGCGAAGTAACTAAACCAGTAACTGTTCGTGGTATTCGAGTAACTAAAGGTGCTAAAGCTGCAATTGAAGCTGCTGGCGGAAAAATTGAGGAATAATTAGAAAGATGGCAAAGCAACCAGGATTAGATTTTCAAAGAGCACGAAGTGGTAGCGGTGAGCTTACAAGACGCTTAATGTTTGTGCTTTTAGCGCTTATTGTTTTTCGTCTAGGTTCTTACGTTCCAGTTCCTGGTATTGATACTAAAGCGTTATCGGACTTACTAGCAAAAGCATCTTCAAATGGTATTGTTGGTATGTTCAATATGTTCTCTGGTGGTGCTTTAAGCCGTGCTTCAATTTTTGCTTTAGGGATAATGCCTTATATTTCTGCATCGATTATAGTGCAGCTATTAACTACAATTAGTCCTAAATTGTCAGAATTGAAGAAAGAAGGTGAATCAGGTCGTAAGAAAATTAGTCAGTATACGCGTTATGGTACATTAGGGCTAGCGATAGTGCAGGCTGTTGGTATTGCGACTGGTTTACCTAATCATCCAGATTACGGTCATGTAGTGATTAATCCTGGATTTTCTTTCTATTTTATTGCATCGGTTAGCTTAGTTACTGGCACTATGTTTCTTATGTGGCTAGGTGAGCAGATCACAGAGCGAGGCGTAGGCAATGGTATTTCGATCATTATCTTTGCTGGTATTGTGGCTGGTCTTCCTCATGCAATATATGAAACTATTGAACAAGCTCGTTCTGGTTCACTGCACCCGATTTTACTATTAGTGGTCGCTGCCTTAGTGGTTGGTGTGACTTATTTTGTTGTTTTTGTTGAGCGTGGTCAACGTCGTATTGTTGTTAACTATGCACAGCGACAACAAGGTCGTCGTATTTATGCGGCGCAAAGCACGCATTTACCATTAAAGATTAATATGGCAGGTGTCATTCCTGCAATATTTGCTTCAACAATTGTTATGTTACCATCTATGATGGCTTCTTGGTTCCAAGGAGATGGTGAAGGCTGGAGATATATTATGGTACTTATCAATCAATATTTCTCTCATGATGAACCGTTATATATAATCTTTTTTGTGGCGGCAATTATCTTCTTTTGTTTCTTTTATACAGCATTGGTTTTCAATCCGAGGGAAACAGCAGATCAGCTTAAAAAATCTGGTGCATTTATTCCAGGTATCCGCCCAGGCGAACAAACTTCTAAGTATATTGACAAAGTGATGACTCGTTTAACACTAATTGGCGCGATATATATTACTGTTGTTTGTTTGATTCCAATGTTTATGACAAGTGCAATGAAAGTTCCAGTCCAATTTGGTGGAACATCGTTATTAATTGTTGTTGTTGTAATCATGGATTTTATGGCACAAGTACAGACTTTAATGATGCCAAATCGTTATGAGTCAATGTTAAAGAAAGCGAATCTTAAAGGCTACGGTCGGTAAGTTAGCCAGAAGTTACGGAGAAAAATATGAAAGTTCGTGCTTCAGTCAAGAAATTATGCAGAAATTGTAAAATCATTAAACGTAATGGCATTGTTCGTGTTATTTGCGTTGAAGGTAAACATAAACAACGTCAAGGTTAATTTATTTAACTGGAAGTTGATTTGCATATTTTTCTTGCCAAAGTATAGTAAAGCTGGCTAGAATAGCCAGCTTAGATTTAGTTGTGAATTCACCGTTTGAGTATCCTGAAAACGGGCTTTTCAGTATGGTGAATTTGCTAAACATTAACAATAAAGGAGTGCATAGTGGCCCGTATAGCAGGCATTAACATTCCTGATCAACAACATGCTGTGATTGCTTTACAAGCGATTTATGGTATTGGAGCTACCCGTGCTAAGACAATTTGTTCTGAAGCCGGTATTCCTGAAAATGTTAAGATCAGAGAACTATCTGAAGATCAGATTGAAAAGTTACGTGAACAAGTCGCTAAATTTACCGTTGAAGGTGATTTACGTCGTGAAGTAACTATGAGTATCAAGCGTTTATTAGACCTTGGTTGTTATCGTGGCATGCGTCACCGTCGTGGACTTCCTGTTCGCGGTCAACGCACAAAGACTAACGCTCGTACCCGTAAGGGACCGCGTAAGCCAATCAAGAAATAATTGAGGTATAATTAAATGGCAAAGACACCTGTTCGTACACGTAAACGTGTAAAAAAGCAAGTTTCTGATGGTATAGCTCATATTCATGCATCATTCAACAATACAATCGTAACTATTACCGATCGTCAAGGTAATGCGTTAGGTTGGGCAACCGCTGGTGGTTCTGGTTTCCGTGGCTCTCGTAAGTCAACACCTTTTGCAGCTCAAGTAGCAGCGGAACGTTGTGCTGAAGCTGTCAAAGATTACGGAATTAAAAATCTGGAAGTTATGGTAAAAGGACCTGGTCCTGGTCGTGAGTCAACAATTCGTGCATTAAATGCTGCGGGCTATCGCATCACTAACATTACTGATGTTACTCCGATTCCTCATAACGGTTGTCGTCCACCAAAGAAACGTCGTGTTTAATTTATTAAACATTGAATGTTTAGGATTATTGGAGAAATAAAATGGCAAGATATTTGGGACCAAAACTCAAATTAAGTCGTCGCGAAGGTACAGATTTATTCCTTAAATCTGGTGTCCGAGCGGTTGACAGTAAATGTAAATTAGAACAAGCTCCTGGGCAACATGGTGCGCGTAAACCGCGTTTATCAGATTATGGTGTTCAGTTACGTGAAAAACAAAAAGTTAGACGTATTTATGGAATTTTAGAACGTCAATTCCGTAATTACTACAAAAGCGCAGCGCGTATTAAAGGCAATACAGGTGAAAACCTACTTGGTCTTTTAGAACGTCGCTTAGATAACGTTGTTTATCGCATGGGATTTGGTGCTACTCGCGCTGAAGCTCGTCAATTAGTTAGTCATAAAGCTGTTCTTGTTAATGGTCGCGTTGTAAATATTGCATCTTACCAAGTTTCACCTGAAGATGTGATTAGTGTTCGCGAAAAGTCAAAAAAACAAGCACGTATTAAAGCCGCTTTAGAGTTAGCTGAACAACGTGAAAAACCAACATGGTTAGAAGTTGATGCTAGCAAAATGGAAGGCGTATTTAAACGCTTACCAGAACGTTCAGATTTATCTGCTGACATCAACGAACATTTGATCGTCGAACTTTACTCTAAGTAAAGTTTAGCACTTAAGAGAGGACATAATGCAGGGTTCTGTAACAGAGTTTTTAAAACCTCACCTAGTTGATGTTGTTCAATACAGCCAAACACACGCCAAAGTGACTTTAGAGCCACTTGAACGTGGTTTTGGTCATACTTTAGGTAATGCACTACGCCGCATTTTATTATCATCTATGCCGGGATATGCAGTAACCGAAGTTGAAATTGACGGTGTTCTGCATGAGTACAGTACTAAAGAAGGCGTTCAAGAAGATGTACTTGATATTTTGCTTAATTTAAAAAAATTAGCAGTGCGTGTACATACTAAAGATGATGTTATGCTGACGTTAAATAAATCAGGTATTGGTGCAGTAACCGCATCTGATATCACTCACGATGGTGATGTTGAAATTGTTAATCCTGATTTAGTAATTTGTCATCTTACTGATGCCAATGCTTCAATTAGTATGCGTATTCGTGTACAACGAGGACGTGGTTATGTCCCTGCTTCTGCTCGCGTTAAGTCAGAAGATGAAGAACGACCAATAGGTCGTTTGTTAGTTGATGCATGTTATAGCCCTGTAGAGCGTATCGCATATTCTGTTGATGCTGCTCGTGTGGAACAACGTACGGATTTAGATAAGCTTGTTATCGATATGGAAACAAATGGGACTATCGATCCTGAGGAATCTATTCGTCGTGCATCAACTATTTTGGCTGAACAACTTGAAGCTTTCGTTGATTTACGTGATGTGCGTCAACCAGAAGTGAAAGAAGATAAACCGGAATTTGATCCAGTTCTCTTACGTCCAGTAGATGATTTGGAATTAACTGTTCGGTCTGCTAATTGCTTAAAAGCAGAAGCAGTTCATTATATTGGTGATTTAGTGCAACGTACTGAAGTTGAGTTACTTAAAACTCCTAATCTTGGTAAGAAATCGCTTACTGAAATTAAGGATGTGCTCGCCTCTCGTGGTTTATCTTTAGGCATGCGTCTTGAGAATTGGCCACCAGCAAGTATTGTTGAAGACTAAGATAAAATTTATATAAGAAGGATAAAGTTATGCGCCATCGTAAAAGTGGTCGTCAACTGAACCGAAATAGCAGCCATCGTCAAGCAATGTTTCGTAACATGACAAGTTCACTTGTTGAACATGAAATCATCAAAACTACATTGCCTAAAGCAAAAGAGTTGCGTCGTGTTGTTGAACCGTTAATTACGCTAGCCAAAAGCGATAGCGTAGCTAATCGCCGTCTGGCTTTTGCTCGTATCCGTGATAAAGATACAGTGAAGAAATTATTTTCAGATTTAGGCCCACGTTTTGCTACCCGTCCTGGTGGTTATGTACGTATTTTAAAATGTGGTTTCCGTGATGGAGATAATGCTCCAATGGCTTATATCGAATTAGTTGATCGCCCTGCAGTAGAAGCAGAAGCAACAGCTGAATAATTATTAAATCATTGCGTATTAAAACCGGCTATATGCCGGTTTTTTATTTTCTCATTTACACTTATTGTAATTATATTTTAAATTATAAAGTGCCAACCTTATTTAAAGTTAGTTGTCAGTTAAATGATGCTAAAGAATTATCAACTAACTAAGGCAGGTGAATAACAATTATCGATGTAAGTGTAGTTAGCTAATAATGAGGTGGTGGTGTTTCTTCCGATAAGTTGGCAATATTCGATGATTGTGTTGCTTGTAGCTTTTGTGATAATAAAGTCAATTGCTCTTTTAATTTGCTGATATCTGCTTGAAGGGTTGTTACCATACGGTTTAATTCCTCAATGGTAACTTCTTGAAAAGCAACTTTAGTTTCAAGTAATTCTAGTTGTTGATTCATAAAAACAGGCTTATGTATGCATATAATATATATGCTATATTGTAAGTAAAAATGGCTATCAAATCCATCCTCGTTCGGCAAAAGAGACATATTCGCCTTTACCAATTACAAGGTGATCAATAATACGAATATCAATCAAGTTACAAACTTGATCTATTTTTACTGTTAGCGTACGGTCAGCTTGACTTGGTTCGGCTATGCCTGAAGGGTGGTTGTGTGCCAAAATTAATGCAGCGGCATTATATTGTAATGCTCGTTTAGCGATTTCTCGAGGGTGAACTTCTACACAATTATAGGTACCGATAAACATTTCTTCTGATGAAATAACATGATTTTGGTTATCTAGAAAAATCACCATAAAAACCTCACGTTCTTTATCTGCCAAGCGGCTAGCTAAATAATGGTGGGTTAGTGCTGGTGAAGTCAGTGAGTTTTCATTGGATATTTTAACTTTTAGATATCGATGTGACAACTCGACAACAGCTTTTAGTTGGGTGTATTTCGCTGTGCCTAACCCCTGCTTTTTGCAAAAATCACTATGGCTTGCATTAATTAAATTATAAAAAGAACCAAACTCATTTAACAATTTTTGTGATAGTTCTAAAACAGGTAAGCCTTTGGTGCCTGTTCGTAAAAAAAGTGCAAGTAATTCTGCATCACTGAGAGTTTCAACGCCAAATTTTAACAGCTTTTCCCGTGGCATCAACGAAGCTGGTTGTAAAGACATAATGCTAAATTCCAATAATAGCAAAATCTAGATTATTAACGGAAAAATTAACAGTACAAAACAGTGTTGTAAAATATTGGGATTTATTTCACAAATTATTAAGTAATATTTTGGATATCTGGCAAATAAAAAGCGCTATATAGCGCTTTTATCATTACATCCTAAACGACGACAACTTAGTGGCAACCGCAACCGCCATGGCCTCCGCCACAACAACCACTATCATCATCTTCATGGTCATGTCCACCACAACCGCAACCGCCATGATCATGCCCATGCTCACCATGAATATGACCGTGGGCTATTTCTTCTTCTGTGGCTTCACGAATAGCTAATACTTCAACGTTAAATTTTAGATCTTGTCCCGCTAGCATATGATTACCATCAATAGTGATATTATCGCCATCGATAGCGGTAATTTCAACTGGTAAAGAACCATGCTCAGTATCAGCAAAAAAGCGCATACCAACTTCTAATTCATCCACACCGACAAACACATCACGAGGAACATTTTGCACAAGTGCATCATTAAAATCACCATATGCATTAATTATCTCAACTTCAAATTTATCACCAACTTGATGACTTTCTAGGGCTTTTTCAAGATCTTGTAATAAGTTTCCTGCGCCATGCAAATACTCAAGCGGAGCAGTTGCTGTTGCTTCATCAACAAGAACGCCATCTTTCGTTCTAACTTGGTATGCTATACTTACTACTGTGTTTTTTGCTATTTTCATTTTATCTCCAACGGGCTATAACGAGCAAATAAGCTGTAGATTTTAGCTGAAAAAAGATTATCTGTATGCTAATTTCTCTTTTATTTTGTAAAAATATTTTAGGAAAGTATAATGATCAAGTAGCATTATGAAAGCAATTTATTCAAATAAAATAAAAATATTGGGTATTATTCTTGATAAAGGTATTTTACTCACTTTCGATATTTAATCAGGATGAAGTGATAAATATCCCTTAATAAACAGATCTCATTCTAATATTGGCGCTAGCTAGATAATTGATATTAGAAATAGTCCAACTTTGAGATGATTTAATCGATGATCAAATAAAATTGTTTTATGAAGTTTTTTAAAATAAAAAAATTGATAGATAATTATTGTTTTTGTGGGATTCTTGTCCAATAGAAGCTATTTGAATTACTGATGAGGAGCTTTTGGCATAACGCAGTTAATTGTTTATATTATTGGCAAATAACAGCTGATTATTCTCTAAATTCTGTAATGAATTGATGCAGTATTCGAGTCAATAAGACAAGTTTAATGCTCAATATCATCTCATATAAGATGTAATCAAATAGTATTCCTTATAAATAATTAGAATAATCTCTCCCGCCTGAGGCGAGAGAGAAAATCATAAGTTTATTTAAGCTCTAACTCATTCATTGCAGCAATACTAAACCCACCATCAACATGGATGACTTCGCCAGTAATGCCAGATGCTAGATTTGAGCATAAAAACGCAGCCGAATTGCCCACATCTTCGGTAGTAACTGTGCGACGAATTGGCGTGACTGATTCACAATGAGATAACATTTTCTTGAAGTCTTTAATGCCAGATGCTGCAAGCGTACGAATTGGTCCTGCTGAAATGGCATTAACGCGCACACCTTCTGGTCCCATGGCATTTGCCATATAACGAACATTGGCTTCTAATGATGCCTTAGCTAGGCCCATTACGTTATAGTTAGGAATCGCACGTTCAGCACCTAGATAAGAAAGAGTGACTAAAGCTGAATTTGGATTTAACATCGATCGGCATGCTTTTGCCATCGCAACAAAACTATAAGAGCTGATGTCATGTGCAATAGCAAACCCTTCACGAGTTACTGCGTTAACATAATCGCCATCTAATTGATCGCCAGGTGCAAAAGCAATAGCATGGACAAATCCGTCAAATTTATCCCAAGTTTTTGCAAGTTCTGCAAATAGTTCAGTGATGCTATCATCGTGAGCGACATCGCAAGGTAAAACGATTTTAGAACCAAAATCAGCAGCGAATTCTTCAACACGTGTTTTTAATTTATCATTTTGATAAGTAAAAGCTAATTCAGCTCCTTCACGATGCATCGCTTGTGCAATACCATAAGCAATAGAACGATTACTTGCAACACCAGTAACCAGTATGCGCTTACCTGCTAAAAATCCCATAAATTATTCCTCTAATGTTTCTACTTTAATAGATTAGGATAGTGACGATTATATGTTGATAACGGCAATTGCGCCACAATAAATTTATGTTTCGCAACTTGTTGTTATTTTATCTTGTGTTACTGTGAGTTGTTTATGTGCTTAGCCATTGACTATAATAGCTAACTATTAATTTGTTTTAAGGATGATGCAATTTGAAAAACTTAGTTAATTATAAAATGTTGCCAATTTGGGATGCGCAAAACTTACCGCCATCATTTAGCGAAAAGCACAATACCCAAGCGGGCACTTGGGCAAAATTACATATTATTGCTGGTAGTTTGGATTTTGAAATGCTAACTGAGCAAGGCGAGGTCATAAGTCGACATCACTATGATATTGAGCATCAACCACCATTTGTATTGCCTCAGCAGTGGCACCGTATTGCCAAGGTGTCAAATGATCTACAATGCCAACTCGCTTTTTATTGTCAACCCGAGGATTACACGCATAAAAAGTACCAAATGACTAAGACGCATTCTGAAGTCGTGTCAGCGTGTCAATTTATTCCTAGGGGGCGGGTGTTAGATCTTGGCTGTGGATCTGGTCGTAATTCGCTTTATCTTCAGCGGTTAGGCTTTGATGTAGAGGCGGTAGATAAATCTCAATCAAGTATTGAGAATCTACAACAAATTATTACAAACGAAAATTTGCCACGTATAAATGCTACGATTTATGATATTAACCAAGCAAACTTAAAAGGTGAATATGATCTAATTATCTCAACTGTTGTGATGATGTTTTTACAACCCGATAAAATCCCAGATATTATTCATAATATGCAACAAGTTACCCAATATGGCGGTTATAATTTAATTGTTTGCGCAATGTCAACGGATGATTACCCATGTTCTATCGGATTTTCATTCACATTTAAAAAACAAGAATTATTAAATTATTATCAAGATTGGGAGATCATAAAATATAATGAAGATATTGGCCAATTGCATAAAACAGATATTCATGGTAACCGAATAAAATTAAGGTTTGCTACACTTTTGGCGAGAAAACGATAAATATTACAGGATGAAATCCTGTAATATTAGCGCTTAGATTGTGAGCCTACGTATTGTTAACCCATGCTTAGTTGTTCACCAACAACAAACCATGTTTTACGAGAATTTAATAAATCTTGCGCTGACATCGGCTTTTTACCTGCAGGTTGTAGAAGTGTTATATTCAATGCATTTTGGCTAGTTGCAATACAAATACCATTTTTATCTGCTTTTAAAATAGTGCCTGCTGGTTGTTCTGTGTCAATTTCAACAACAGCGGCTTGCCATACCTTAATCGGCTCACCATTAATGTCAAAATAGCTAACTGGCCATGGGTTAAAAGCGCGAATACAACGTTCAAGTTGCTTAGCAGGTAAACTCCAATCAAGTTTTGCCTCCTGTTTTGAAAGTTTTTCGGCATAGGTTGCTTGTGATGAATCTTGCCTTTCTGGTTGGATTCTTCCTTCGCCGATTAAGGCTAATGTATCAAGTAGCGCTTGTGGTCCTAATTGGGCTAGTTTTTCATACAGTGATGCGCTGGTGTCGGTATGCTCAATTGGGCAAGAAAGTTTATATAACATATCACCCGTATCAAGCCCTGCGTCCATCTGCATGATAGTAACACCTGTAACTTGATCGCCAGCCCAGCAAGCACGTTGAATAGGTGCTGCACCACGCCAACGTGGTAGTAATGAACCATGCACATTCAAACAGCCTAATTTAGGCATATCAAGTACAGATTGTGGTAAAATCAGCCCGTAAGCAACAACAATCATAATATCAGCATTTAATTTTTCAATAATTTTTTTATTTTCTTCATTTTTAAGCGTTACTGGTTGATAAACAGTAATATCATGCTCAACAGCCAATTGCTTAACAGGGCTTGCTGTTAACTTATTACCACGACCAGCAGGTCGGTCGGGTTGAGTAAAAACAGCAATCACATTATGGTGAGACTCAATTAGCGCCTTTAGATGAGTCGCGGCAAAATCAGGTGTGCCAGCAAAAATAATATTTAATGGTTTAGTTATATGTGGCATTAGCGTTATATCCATAATTAAAAGATAATAGAAATTATACCCCAAATTTTAGCAAGAATCTTTAATCAGCAAGGAGTGATATTTATTTGTGTGCTTTCGGGCGTGTTAAACTTGCTCCGTTGGTGGTTTATTCTGATGCCAAATAACAATCGTCCACAGCCGATTGGGGGGGTTAAAAATGGGATATTTGGCGCTTAAAAATCATTCAGAAAACCCATTGATTTTATTGAAGTTTTTATTTTTTCTGGATTAAAACATGAAATGTAATTTTAAACCCAGTGAAGTGAAGGCAATAGAAAGGTAATTTATACTAGCTACGTCGCATCACCACAATTTGGTGATTGTTATGCATTATAATCATTTTTCTAGGAAGAAACGATACTCGATTTTCATATTATTACAAGCTGAAAAGAATAAAAAGAGATAGATCAATGACTCAATGAGCATTTTTTGACAATAGATTGGGAGATAAAAAAGAAATTCGAAACATAATTAATGTAAATACCCCAAACTTAGTACACAACTCACGTAGAAAATCATGCTGCTTGTTTTAGTGTTTTATACTCAATCGGTGTCATGTTATTTAATGCCTCATGCGGTCTTTCGGTGTTATAAATGGTTAGCCATTCTTCGGTTACCTTTCTTGCTTGTTCTAGATTATTAAATAGATATAAATCGAGTACTTCAGTACGATAGGTACGATTAAATCGTTCAATATAGCCATTTTGATAAGGGCTACTGGGCTGGATATAATCAATAGTTATACCATGTAATTTAGCCCAGTTGGTAAAGGTTTTTCCTGTAAATTCTAGCCCATTATCGACCCGTATTTTTAATGGATACCCATGATATTCGTCCAGTTTATCTAAGTAACGGGTAATCCTTCCTGCTGGTAAGCTTACTGCAATATCAATACCTAACGCCTCACGATTAAAGTCATCGATGACATTGAATGCCCTAAAGCGACGTTGATTACGACTACTGTCACTCATAAAATCCATTGACCAGCATTCACCTTGTTTATTGGGGACTAATAACCTTTCCGGACATCGTGGAGGAATGCGTTTTTTACGCTTTACCCTGAGATTAAGCTTTAATTCACAATACACCCGATATACCCGTTTATGATTCCATTGATAGCCGAGCTTTCTGATACGATTAAAACACTTAGGAAAGCCCCAGCGTAAATGCCGGTCTGTGATAGCATTCAACACCGAAATAATCACGGAATCATCCTGTAACTTAGATTGATAATAGTAAGCACAACGGCTTAAACCAACAATGGCACAACTCATCGTAATAGTGACTGAATGATTTTTTTGTAGTTGCTGTGCCCACGTTTTACGTGCACCAGTTGGCACTAAAGCTTTTTTATGATTTCTTCCTGAAGCTGGGATTTTAAGCTCAGTTCGGCAAACATCTGCTTAAGCTTGCGGTTTTCCGCTTCGAGTTCTTTTAGACGTTTGATATCCGAAGTTTCCATACCGCCATATTTTTCTCGCCATTTATAGAAAGTTGAATTGCCCATACCATATTTACGGCACAGCTCTTTAACGGGAATACCCGCTTCAGCTTCTTTTAAAATAGCTACGATTTGATGTTCAGTCATTTTTTCATCATTAAATCCCCTTTTCTTTTATCATAGAGAATTTTCTACTTTTTTGCTGTACTATTTTAGGGGGTAGTTACAATAAAGAAAATACCATATTTATTGAACCCACGCCCAAGAGAAAACGGCATAAGTTTAAAAGCCAGTCTTTTTTTATTTTAAGGCGTCAAGGCGAATTGCACTTCATGGTGCAGCCTAGAAAAATAAAATCAATGGCTTTTCTGACTGTTTTTAGTGCAAAATGTCTTGTTTTCAACTGTCCAACCTATTAGCCTTGCTCTGCAAGCGTTGCTTGGACAATCCGCAATGCATCAAAAGTTTCTTTAACATCGTGTACACGAATAATTTGGGCTCCTTTCATGGCTGCAATTACGGCACATGAAATACTGCCGAGCGTACGTTCTTGTGGCGGTACATTTAATACTTGCCCAATCATCGATTTTCGAGACATGCCAACCAATAAGGGTAAGTTGAAATGATGGAACTTTTCAAGCATTGCTAATAGGCGGTAATTATGGGCTAGTGTTTTGCCAAATCCAAAACCAGGATCGAGTATGATTTTTTCACGGGCAATACCAGCATTTAAGCAACGATCTATATGCTTTGCAAAAAATAGGTCGACTTCTTGATATATATCTTGCTTGTAGTACGGCGCATTTTGCATGGTTTTAGGATCGCCTTGCATGTGCATGATGCAAACAGGTAGCCCTGTTTGTGCAGCAGCTTCAATAGCGCCAGGCTCTGTAAGGGCTCGAATATCATTGATTAGGTGAGCACCTGCTTTAGCAGATTCTGTCATGACTTGTGGTTTTGAGGTATCAACCGATATCCAGACATCAAAATAACGAGCAATTTTTTCAACTAGGGGGATAACGCGGTTAAGCTCTTCATCAACGGAAACCTCGGTTGCACCTGGGCGTGTTGATTCACCACCTACGTCAATAAATGTTGCGCCAGCTTGAATCATGCTATCAACACGGCGCATGGCATCATTAAGATTGTTATAAGTCCCACCGTCAGAAAACGAGTCTGGCGTCATATTTATAATGCCCATAACTTGTGGGAATGAAAGATCCATCACTTGATTTTTAAAATGTATTTCCATGATTAAAAGCCTTATATGGTTAGTGTTAATAATGCAACAATTTAAATGGCATTGAAACTTATCAACTAGGTTGTTAAATTTTTAGCTTACTTGTTGTTTTATTCAGGTAAATTTACTTATCATCTATTTTTATTTTACCGATAAAAAACGCGCCGTAGCGCGTTATATTTTATTTGAGCTTATTAACCTTTTGATTGAGGCGGTATGTCACTTCCTTCATTGGGTATTTTGCTTGCTGCGTGTTCGTCACTTTCAGTCCAATCATCAGGCGCTGTAATCGGGCGACGTGCAATTAAATCTGCAACTTGTTTTGCTCCAATGGTTTCATACTTCATTAGTGCATCTTTCATTGCATGAAGGATATCGATATTGTCAGTTAATATTTGACGAGCTCGTTGATAATTACGATCGATAATGGCTCTGACTTCTTCGTCGATAATTCTAGCTGTTTCGTCAGAAATATCTTTTGGTCGTCCGTATGAATTATCATCGGTTTCGTAAAATAATGGACCTAAGCGTTCAGAAAATCCCCATTGTGTTACCATCGCTCGTGCATATTGTGTGGCAACTTTTATATCATTTGATGCACCAGTAGAAATTTTATTGGCACCGTAGATGAGTTCTTCTGCAAGTCGTCCACCATAAAGGGTTGCAATATCGCCTTCCAGTTTTTCACGACTTTCACTAACACGATCACCTTCAGGTAGGAAGAAGGTTACACCAAGTGCGCGCCCACGTGGAATAATGGTGACTTTATGGATAGGATCATGATCAGGCATTAAGTAGCCAATAATGGCATGTCCTGCTTCATGATAAGCGGTTGAAATAAGTTGCTCTTGAGTCATGGTTAATGAACGTCTTTCCGTGCCCATGTTAATTTTATCTTTAGCTTCTTCAAATTCATCCATTGTGACCACACGCTTATTGCGACGTGCAGCAAATAAAGCCGCTTCATTGACTAAATTCGCTAATTCTGCACCAGAATAGCCCGGCGTTCCACGTGCTAGTACCGATAAATCAACATCAGATCCTAGAGGCACTTTACGCACATGCACTGCAAGAATTTGTTCTCGACCTTTCATATCCGGTAAGCCAATTTGTACTTGGCGGTCAAAACGACCTGGACGGAGTAAGGCAGGATCTAAAATATCAGCTCGGTTGGTTGCTGCAATAATGATGATGCCACTATTAGCTTCAAATCCATCCATTTCAACTAGCATTTGGTTTAATGTTTGTTCACGTTCATCATGCCCGCCCATTGAGCCTGCGCCACGTTTTCGGCCTACAGCGTCAATTTCGTCAATAAAGATGATACAAGGCGCATGTTTGCGCGCTTGTTCAAATAGATCTCGGACACGTGATGCTCCCACACCAACAAACATTTCAACAAAGTCCGAACCTGACATGCTGAAAAAAGGCACTTTGGCTTCGCCAGCGATTGCTTTTGCTAGTAATGTTTTACCTGTACCTGGAGGCCCAACCATTAAAATACCTTTTGGAATTCGTCCACCTAGTTTTTGGTATTTACCTGGATCTCTTAAAAAATCGACCACTTCAGTGACTTCTTGTTTTGCCTCTTCACTGCCAGCAACGTCGATAAATTTGGTTTTAACTTGGTCTGGCGTTAGCATTTTGGCTTTGCTTTTGCCAACTGACATTGGACCACCTTTACCACCACCTTGCATTTGGCGCATCATAAAGAGCCAGAACCCAATAAGTAAAATGATAGGGAACCAAGAAATAAATATGCTCATTATTAAACTTGGTCTTTCATCAGGTGCACCATAGACAGGTACTTTATTGGCTAACAAGTCATCCATTAGTTTTTCATCTAAATAAGGGATGTAAGTGACGTAGTTGCCATTATTTTTGGTTGTGGCAATAATTTCACGTCCTTTAATATGCACTTCTTGGAGATTACCAGCTGTGATATCGGAATTAAATTGGGTATAATTGACTTGAGGTCCGCTATTGGATATTGAACTGAATTGGTTAAATACAGTAATCAATACTACAGCAATAACTCCCCAGATCAGTAAATTCTTTACCATGTCGTTCAAAAGAAAAACCTCTCATAAAAATTAACAGTTACGACTAAATTTAACGAAGTATGGTACTACAAAATTATACAACTGGCTACTTCATCCCCATTGCAACAATATAAACTTCTCGAGACCTAGCTCGCGAAGCCTCTGGCTTACGAATTTTGACTGTTTTAAACATCAAACGTACCTGTTTTAGGTATTCTTCAAATCCTTCACCTTGAAACACTTTGACAATAAAATTACCATTAGGCGCAAGCACATCTCTACACATCTCTAATGCAAGCTCTACTAAATACATGGCTCTGGGGATGTCAACAGCAGGTTGCCCGCTCATATTTGGCGCCATATCTGACATGACAACCTGAACTTTTTCTTCACCAACTCGCTCAAGTAACGCTTTTAGAACGGCTTCGTCCCGAAAATCACCTTGCAAAAAGTCAACACCTACAATAGGATCCATTGGTAACAAATCACAAGCAATAATGCGACCTTTGTTACCTATAAGTGATGCAACATATTGTGACCAACCACCAGGCGCAGCACCTAAATCAACAACGGTAATGTCTGGTTTGAATAATTTGTCACTTTTTTGTATTTCTTCGAGTTTGAACCATGCTCTAGAGCGTAGGCCTTTTTTTTGTGCTTGTTGTACAAAGCGATCATTAAAATGTTCATTGAGCCAACGCGTTGAACTTGCTGAGCGTTTTTTATTACTCACAGCTAATAAATCCTTAATGTAAAGAGGTCACTTCATTGATTACAAATATATATAAGGGTAGAATAGCAAAATTACAACTTAAAGTGATAAAAATTTAATGAATTTATCGAATAAACAAAAACAGTATTTAAAAAGTGAAGCTCATCATTTAAAACCTATAGTGATGATTGGGGCCAATGGATTTACCGAGGGAGTGCTTGCCGAAATTGACAACGCCTTAAATTTCCATGAGTTAATTAAGATTAAGGTTTCTGCGGAAGATCGCGAAACGAAGAAGCTTATTTGTGATGCTATTATTCGTGAAACAAAGGCTTTGCCAGTGCAATTGGTGGGTTCTAACTTTACCATTTTTAGACCAAGTGAAGATAAGAAAATCACTTTACCTAAATAAATGCGACAACAGGGCTATAAGCCCTGTTTGTTATTTATAATGTATTTAAGATTAGATATATTCCACTTTAATAATATCAAATTCCACATCACCACCAGGCGTTTTAATTTGTACAGTATCGCCATCTTCTTTGCCGATTAAACCTCTAGCAATCGGTGAATTGACTGAAATAAGATTCTGCCTGTAATCAGCCTCATCATCACCTACGATACGATAGGTTGTTTCTTCGTCTGTTTCTACATTGATAACGGTTACTGTTGCACCAAAAATAATACGCCCAGTATTTTTTACTTTTGTTATGTCAATAATTTGTGCTTGTGAAAGTTTGCCTTCAATTTCTTGAATACGGCCTTCACAAAAGCCCTGCTGTTCTCTTGCTGCATGGTATTCAGCATTTTCTTTTAAATCGCCGTGAGCTCTTGCTTCAGCTATGGCGGCTGTTATTTGTGGTCTTTTGACATTTTTGAGCTCTTCAAGTTCGGCTCGTAATAATTCAGCTCCCTTAACCGTCATTGGGATTTGTTTCATCTAGGTATCTCCCGTTTTTACTTATAGTAAATAAAAATAACTCTCCCTTATCTTAATCAAAGAAGGGGGAAAGTGAGTTGTTCAGTTATTATTTAAAAATATATAATGAAAGTTTATATCTTAACTGTAAAACCAACTTAACCACAAATCATTTATACTCAATGAGGTGCTATTTTGGTTAAAATCAGTTATCGTAATGCAATTATTCATAGTTCATTATAACAATTAAATTTATTTATGCGACGATTACGATTTTATATCATCATTTTTCTATTCATTTTTTGGCTTTTAGTTTTGTTGTCTTATTTTGTTGTGCAAACCTCTTTTGGTGCTAAAATAGTTAGTCAGCAATTATCTAGA
Source organism: Gilliamella sp. Nev6-6 (assembly GCF_001690605.1). Taxonomy (NCBI): domain Bacteria; kingdom Pseudomonadati; phylum Pseudomonadota; class Gammaproteobacteria; order Orbales; family Orbaceae; genus Gilliamella; species Gilliamella sp. Nev6-6. The sequence goes on from NZ_LZHP01000102.1 coordinate 38,738, forward strand.
TTAAGTTCTTATACAATTTCAATAGGCAACGTTCATCATTCGCTTTCAAATTTCTATGAATTGGCTTTTGATGAAGTCGTTGTGAGCGATAATAAGCAAGAAATTATTCATATTCCTAAATTAGTGATAGGATTGGATAAAAGCAATCTTTGGCAATTATCTCACTTTAATTATATTACCATTATTAACGGCGCGGTTGCTGATACTCACTTTGGCCACTATGCCTTTTCAAGTAATACGCTAAAATTTGTTAATTCAAACGTTGATGTTCTGGTCAACAATGGAAAAGACAAACTTTCATTCAATAAAATTAATGGGGGTATTCAACCTTTTATTTCATCGGGAGCAGGTCAATATCAATTTGATTTTTCTTCACAAGATGTTTTAGTGAATCAAATTCCAATAAAATCACTACTTATTCAAGGGTTCCATCGCGATGGTGTTACAACGATTACTAATTTAGGTGGAAATATTAATAACGGCTTTTTTGTGAGTAAATTAAAAGTGCTCGCTGATAATAGTTTGAATATTGAACAATTAAAGTTACATAATATCAATTTCCAATCAACAGATGAGGCGTTTTGGAGCAACTATTCCCATATTTTGCCAAAATTAACTATTAAGCAATTATCAATACTTGAAAGTAGTATACAATTGCCTCATTTTTTAATTGAGAAAGGCAATATTGAAGTAACCAATCTTTGTTATGATGATAAGTGGCGTTTTGAGCAAAGCTCTTTTACTTTTAATGCTGATAATGTTGTTTTACATGAGCAGTCATTTTCGTCGGTATTGGTTCAATTATCATCCGATAATCAAGAAGTGACGATTCAAAAAGCGTTAGCGAAATGGAATAAAGGCAGTATAAATTTTTCTGGAAAATGGAAAGATAATGACCTACAGCTAGAGAAATTAACATTAGCCGATATCAATTATGACGTTCCTGAAAAATTTGAGCTACCCGTGTTACCCGATATTTTTAAGCATATTATAGTTGATAAACTTGATATTTTACAAAGTTTAATAATTAGAAAATACAGCGATTTTCCGTTTAGCCTATATAATTTTCAAGCTTCAGGTTCAAATGTTGTTTTAGCTGAAAATCAAAAATTAGGCATATTTTCAGGAACTGTGTTTTTTAAATCAGAAAAAGGTTCGTTTAATAGAGTTGATATTCGTTATCCAGATCTGGTCCTAAAATTTGATGCTCAAAATCATGCTTTGTTAACTTTTGGCTCTTTAGTTAATAGTGGCATGATCGAATCCCAAGCAGATATTGATCTGTCGCAAAATGAGCCGTTATCTTTGAAATTTAATGCATATAATATCACCAGTTCGTTGTTAGAAGACTGGAAATTGGTAAAGCAACCTCCAACAGCGATAAATTATTCAGCTAATTTACATGGACAATTTCGACCATTTAGCTTTGCAGGGGTGTTTTCGACAAACGAGGGAAATGATTATATTATCAATCTTGAGCATTGATTTTTATAAAAGCATCGTTATATAACTGGTTAAGATGTATAAGATGCGCTTTCTATGTGTGTTTGAGTGTGAAAGCTCAACAATTAGTATGATATGAGGGTGTTATTTTGCTTGTAAGATTAGATAAATGGCTTTGGGCTGCAAGATTTTATAAGTCTCGCTCATTAGCTCGAGAAATGGTTGAAGGTGGTAAGGTACATTATAATGGTCAGCGCTCTAAACCAAGTAAAATTGTTGAAGTTGGGGCCATTTTAACGCTTCGCCAAGGTTTGGATCAAAAAACAATTCAAATTTTAGCTATTAGCGAGCAACGAAAAACTGCTACTGAAGCTCAACAACTTTATCTAGAAACTGCCGATAGTATTGTTAAACGAGAAGCAATGGCACAAGCACGTAAACTCAATGCATTGACAATGCCGCATCCCGATAGAAGACCTGATAAAAAGGAGCGGCGCGATTTGATTAAATTTAAATACAATAGGCAACAAGGTGACAACAATTAATATGGATACTTTAAATCGTTTTTTATTTGATAATCATCCGATTCGTGGTGAAATTACCCGTCTTGAGCAGACGTATGAAGCGATTTTAGATAATCATTCATACCCAATTGCGGTACAAAAATTACTTGGTGAATTGTTGGTTGTAACCAGTTTATTAACCGCAACACTAAAATTTGAAGGTGATATTGCTGTGCAGTTGCAGGGGGATGGCGCTTTATCTTTAGCGGTAGTGAATGGTAATGATCAACAACAGTTACGTGGTGTTGCTCGAGTTAACGGCGAGATCGCTGATAATGCGACGCTTAAAGATATGGTAGGTAATGGTTATGTTGTTATCACTATCACACCAAAACACGGTGAGCGTTATCAAGGAATTGTCGGCTTAGAAAAAGATACGCTTATTGGTTGTATCGAAAACTATTTTATGCAATCGGAACAACTGCCAACGCGCTTATTTGTCAAAACGGGAGTGTATAATAATAAGCCAATGGCAGCAGGCATTTTATTGCAAGTTTTGCCCGCTCATGAAAACACCTATGAATCATTTGAGCATCTTAGTGCATTAACTGAGACAATGACTAGCGATGAGCTGTTTCAGCTTCCGACTGATGAGATTTTATACCGCCTATATAATCAAGAAGACGTACGCCTTTTTGAAACACAGGATATTATTTTTAAGTGCGGATGTTCACGCCAACGTTGCGAGAATAGCTTAATGACCTTACCAAATAATGAGGTTGATGAAATTCTAGCTGAACAGGGCGGCAAAATTGATATTCATTGTGATTATTGCGGAAAGCATTATTTATTTGATTCAATCGATATTGCCGAAATGAGAAGCAAACATAACTTTAGTTATCATTGATATTGCAGATAAAAAGAACCACTAAAACTTATAAAGTTTTAGTGGCAAAGTGAAATATAGGGAAATTAAACCCGCATTTAGTCTATCAGAATTGGCAAAAGATACCAATTTTTTTAACAGTTTCATGTAATTTTTTATTAAAGACACTGATAAACCTGCTTTTCATTAATAAAAATTTAGAATAAAGAACATATTTGATCTAAATTTTTGTCTAACTAACATATATTATCTATATAGATATCTTCAACAAGAGCGTGTTGATTACTGATCTTCCATTTAATATTAAAATGGTAAAGCGTCAGTCCATAGGTTTGTTCATTAATTTTTTTTTGTTTGTAGGCAGGCCTTGGATCTTGAGAAATAACTTGGGTAATGAGCTCAGTGAGCTGAGGATAATCCTGTTTTTGTAAATCTAAAATTAATTGTGCTTTTTGTGAAAATGTAACAGTTAGCTTTTCTTCTGGTGTAGATTGTGCGTATCCTGCAAATGCATCTGAATGGCTGTCACAATAAGGAATATAAGGCTTGATATCAATAATTGGTGTGCCATCGACTAAATCTAGGCTACCTAGTTTTAAAATGACCTGTTTATTTTCAACAAGGATGTCTTTTAATTCAACAGCAGAAAGCCCTATATGGTTAGGTCTAAATGGCGAACGTGTAGCAAATACTCCCATTGTTTTATTGCCGCCTAAACGCGGAGGGCGTACGGTTAATCTCCATTTTTCAGGAGCAATATGGTGAAACAGGAATAATAGCCATAAATGTGAAAACTGTTCCAGCCCTTTAACACTGACGGGATCATTGTAAGGCGCTAATAAGTAAAGCTCGCCTTGTCCTGCGTTAACTAAATTAGGTTGCCTTGGCACAGCAAATTTTTCACTATAAGGGGAACGGATTATGCCGATTGGCTTTATTTGATATGTCATTGTTTATTGATTTATAGAAAATTTTTAAGTGGATTGGTTTATTTTCTTTATGCTAATCGTTTTCATGCTAATAGCTTTTATGCTAATAGCTTTCCGCCGATAACAGAAGCTGGCGGAATTGATAGTAATAAGTATTTATTGTAAGTTATTACCAACCGCGAATAGCGCCACCATTAAAGATTTGGTTAGCTTTTTCTGCCACTGCGTCAGTTTGGTATGCTTTAACAAAGTTTTTTATGCTTTCATTCTCTTTGTCAGCTTCACGAGAAACAATAATGTTAACATAAGGGGATTCTTTATCTTCTACAAAAATACCATCTTTACTTGGTGTTAAGTTGGCTTGCCCTGCAAAGGCGTTATTGATAATTGCAAGATCAACTTGAGCATCATCTAATGAACGTGGCAACATTGGTGCTTCAAGTTCAACGATCTTATAGTTGTAAGGATTGCTAGTGATATCAAGTACAGTAGGCAATAAACCTTTAGATTTATCAACTGTAATCATGCCTTCATGTTGTAATAATAATAACGCTCGTCCTAAGTTGGTTGGGTCATTAGGAATAGCAATAGTTGAATTAGCTGGAATAAAGAAGGTTTCACCGCGTGGTGATGTCACTTTTACACCTTCACCTGTTTCTGTTGATTCTTCAATCGGTTTTAATTTGCGAGAATAGCTTGAAATTGGATAAACAAATGAGTTTCCAACAACAGCTAATTTATAGCCACGTTCTTTTATTTGCTCATCTAAATAAGGCTTATGTTGGAACGCGTTTACTTCAATTAAGCCATCATTTAATGCTTGGTTTGGTGTAACGTAATCGTTAAAAATAACTAGTTCAACATCTAAATTATAAAGATCTTTTGCTTGTTGTTTAGCTACTTCGGCAACCTCTTGTTCAGGACCAGAAATCACTCCTACTTTGATAGAACTTACTTTAGCAGGCTCTGCTGATTTGTTATCTGTTGTAGCTGGTTGTTTATTATTATCACAGCCAGTTAAAAAAAATGTACTTACCAATGTGCTAATAAGTACTAGCTTTTTAATAGACATATATTTCTCCCAAAATTAATGATGTGTAACTCGTTTAACAATCCTATTGCCAATAAATTGAATAATAAAGACAATAATAATTAATATAACCAAAACAGTATTCATTATAGCAGGCTTGTAGCCGTTGTAACCATATTGAATAGCTAGTTGTCCAAGACCTCCAGCGCCAACGGCTCCGGCCATCGCAATGTATCCTGTCAAAGTAATTAAGGTAATCGTCATGCTATTAACAATTACAGGTAATGATTCAGGTAATAAAACCTTATATATAATTTGAAATGGTGTTGCTCCCATTGAGCGAGCCGCCTCAATTAACCCTTTAGGTACATCTAACAATGCATTTTCAATCATGCGTGCAATTAATGGCGATACACCAATACTTAACGGTACTACAGCTGCTTGTTTACCTATAAAGGTTCCCATTAACAACGTGGTAAAAGGAATAATCCATACAATTAGTATAATGAACGGAATAGAACGAAATATATTAGTAATAAATGAAATAGCACTATTAGTTATATAGCAATCTAAGATCTGCCCTTTGCGTGTTGTATAAAGCAATATTCCAATAGGTAATCCAATCACTGTTCCCCAAAAACCCGATAGAAAGATCATATAAAGGGTTTCATCAGTGGCTTGTGCCATTTTCAATAGCATAGCTTGATTAAAACCATTGTATGATGAACAAAAAGCAACAAAGTCACCCCAAAAGCTGTATTGGGATAAATAATGAAATAGTGATTCGAAAGGTTTAAAGGAAGGAATAAAATCAAACATAGCCGAGAACCTCTACTTGGGTATTATTTTTTATTAAAAATTGAATTGCTGGTGCCATACTTTTCGGGTTCCCTTTCATTTCTGCTAGCATTAAGCCAAATTTAACCCCCCCTGCATAATCCATTTGTGCACTAATAATATTACTATCAATTTCAAATTCTTTAGCAATTTGCGATAACAAGGGGGAGTCGACAGAAACTCCCGTAAACTCTAAACGTACTAAAGGATTGAGCCCTTCTTTTGGTTCAGGTGATAGCCTTGTTAAATAATCATCAGGAATATTAAGATGCAAGGTTGATTGAATAAATTGTCGTGCAATATCTGTTTTTGCATGTGAGAACATTTCACCTACTGATGATTGTTCAACCAATTCTCCATTGCTGATCACTGCTACTTGATCACAAATTTGTTTTACTACATCCATTTCATGTGTGATTAATAAAATGGTTAGTCCTAATTTTTGGTTGATATCTTTTAATAATGCCAAAATTGAATGAGTGGTTTCAGGATCAAGGGCACTTGTTGCTTCATCGCATAATAAAACTTTGGGCTCACTTGCTAAAGCTCGGGCAATGGCAACACGTTGTTTTTGACCGCCAGACAAATTGGAAGGATAAGCATCGGCTTTTTCAGCTAAGCCAACTAATTCAATTAATTCATTAACCTTTTGCTTGATTTTTGATTTTGGGGTTTGGCTTAATTCAAGAGGAAATGCAATATTATCAAATACTGTCCGTGAAGAAAGTAAGTTGAAGTGTTGAAAAATCATGCTTATCTTTTGACGTATTTTGATTAACTTTCTATTTGGTAGATGTGTTATTTCTTGATTATCAAAAAAAATTTTACCACTAGTCGGTTTTTCTAGAAGATTAACACAACGAATAAGTGTGCTTTTTCCTGCCCCTGATTTACCGATAACACCATAAATTTTTCCTTGAGGAACATGTATTGTAATGTCTTTTAATGCATGAATTGGCGTTTTATTATGTTCGAATATTTTCGAAATATGTTGTAACTGTATCATAATATATAAAAATAAAATGTGAATAGGCGAATATTAAGACGTCTAGACATCTAAGTCAATCGATAATATGCTATGCGAAGTAGAGCAATACCTAAATTAAAAGGAAAAGAGTCAATATGAAACCAGCTATTTTTTTAGATCGAGATGGTACTATTAATGTAGATTATAATTATGTGCATACCATTGATAAATTTCATTTTATTGATGGTGTTATTGATGCGATGCAAGAGCTCAAGAAAATGGGTTTTTTGTTAGTCATCACAACAAACCAATCAGGTATTGCCCGAAACATATTTACTGAAGAACAATTTCACACGTTGACAGAATGGATGGATTGGTCACTACAAGATCGCGGTGTTGATTTAGATGGTGTGTATTATTGCCCTCATGATCCGTTAATTGATAACTGTGAATGTCGCAAACCAAGTCCCGGTATGATTCAAACAGCAGCCAAAGAACTAAAAATTGATATTGCTAATTCCTATATGGTTGGGGATAGAGTGTCTGATTTATTGTCGGGTAAAAAAGCGGGTGTTAAAAAAACCGTATTAGTAAAAACGGGTGATACCATAACAGAAGAAGCATTAGAACAAGCTGATTGGGTTATTGATAGTTTGGCTGATCTGCCAAAAAGAATAAAAAACCAATCTTGATTGTGGTTTTAACTAATACAGTGTTTAGATTAAACGCTGTATTAAAGTGATACTTTTAAGTCTTAGTGAGGCAATGGTTAATCCAATAAAACAGGCACTAATAAAAGTAACAACAGTTATACCTAGCTGATTTATAGAATAAAGAATAGCTGCCAAATATAAAAATAAGCAAAGTAATAAGTACTATTAAGCTCCAATATGGAAAATCAACTTTATCCTGTTTAGATGTTACAATTGGTAAATAATAAATAGTCCCACCAAACTCATACCGATTAATGAACTACCATGTTGTAATAATTTATAAATTGGAATTTCCATTTTCCCTATATTAACAGTATCTTGTAATAAACTGAAAGTTGAACAAAGCAACCCCCCAATGCTGACAGCAATATTTATTCCAGTTGAAAATTAAAGAATTAGCAAATCGCTTATAAAAGAAATTAGGTAAATTTTTAATTAAAGTATTTTGGACAATAAAATGAAAAATATAGGCAATAACTAGGGTCATTGATAAATCAAATAAAAAATACCAGCTAGACTATGATTTAAAGTGTTTTTTACCTCCATTCTTAAGAAGTATTCAAAATCGGGCGCCATACTACCAATAATCAAAGCCGTCATAGAAAATAGGTGGGGTTTCTTATATAGAAGTAATATGATAGCAGGATGAGCGAATGTAAAAGGCATTTTTTATTCTAACTTAATAAAGCGTATTTAATTTGAAGTTATTTTGTCTGTTATAAAAAATATAATTAACTAGCAAAGATATTAAAATTTGCATTTACAATAACTAACTTTAGTTTGTTTTTAGCTCATCTTGAATAAAAAAAACGCAAACAAGAATAAAATGCACAATAACCTCTTGCGCGAATTTTTAAAGTCCCTATAATGCGCATCCACTGACACGGCGTCAGCGAAAAGCTGAGGCAAGTTAGTGAAAAAAGTAAGATCAAAAATTTTGAAAAAAGATCTTGACGAATAAAAAAGGTTAGCGTAGTATACGCAACCCTTGAGACAGCGAAGTAAATTGACGAAAAGTTAGTTGATTTAAAAAAGCTGTTAGCTCTTTAAAAATAAGAAACAGACAATCTGTGTGGGCACTTACGAGACAAAAGATAAAGTCTACGGACTAAAAAATTAAGTCTTGATAAGTGACACTGAAGATTCATTTGAATATGTCAGAGACAGTTATTGAGCATCAAACTTTAAATTGAAGAGTTTGATCATGGCTCAGATTGAACGCTGGCGGCAGGCTTAACACATGCAAGTCGAACGGTAACATGAGTGCTTGCACTTGATGACGAGTGGCGGACGGGTGAGTAAAGTATGGGGATCTGCCGGATGGAGGGGGACAACAGTTGGAAACGACTGCTAATACCGCATAAAGTTGAGAGACCAAAGCATGGGACCTTTGGGCCATGCGCCATTTGATGAACCCATATGGGATTAGCTAGTAGGTGGGGTAAAGGCTCACCTAGGCGACGATCTCTAGCTGGTCTGAGAGGATGGCCAGCCACACTGGAACTGAGACACGGTCCAGACTCCTACGGGAGGCAGCAGTGGGGAATATTGCACAATGGGGGGAACCCTGATGCAGCCATGCCGCGTGTATGAAGAAGGCCTTCGGGTTGTAAAGTACTTTCGGTGATGAGGAAGGTGTTGTATCTAATAGGTGCAACAATTGACGTTAATTACAGAAGAAGCACCGGCTAACTCCGTGCCAGCAGCCGCGGTAATACGGAGGGTGCGAGCGTTAATCGGAATGACTGGGCGTAAAGGGCATGTAGGCGGATAATTAAGTTAGGTGTGAAAGCCCTGGGCTCAACCTAGGAATTGCACTTAAAACTGGTTAACTAGAGTATTGTAGAGGAAGGTAGAATTCCACGTGTAGCGGTGAAATGCGTAGAGATGTGGAGGAATACCGGTGGCGAAGGC
>NZ_LZHP01000103.1:0-2955 GCF_001690605.1 Gilliamella sp. Nev6-6
ATAGCCGTGGTCGATTGCTTAATCAAAAAGTCAGGGTCAAAGACAGCCTGAATAAACCGATTGAACGTCATTACCAATATAATATTGCCGGTGAGCTCACCCAAATGACCGACAACTACAAAGGGGTAAAAACCTTTACCCACGACTTAAAAAGCCGACTCAGTAGCGCTAGCCACCAACCTTATAGCCAAGGGCAGTTACCGGATGAGCTGAGCTATAAAGGCTATCATGAGCACTTTTATTTCGACGGGGCCGATAACTTACTGGGCAGTGAAAAGCCACTTGATGAATTAAAACACGCATCATCTACTGCCAAAACCCATGGCACCCCCAAAGCACCCTGCCCCCACAGCAACAAGCTCAAGGCTAACCGCTTATTGATTCAAGGTGACCGGCATTATCAGTACGACCAATACGGCAATGTGATTCGAGAGTTACGCGGTAAACGGCAACATACTGAACACCAATTTAAATGGAATGGGCAACATCAGCTTATTGAATTTAAAAAAATCCGCCACTACTGGGACGAAAACGACAAAGACTTTCATCAAACGGTAGAAACCGTACACTGTTATGAGTATGACGCCTTTGGTCGCCGAATCAGCAAAACCGACATGCAAACGGGCGATAAAACGCTGTTCTTTTGGCAAGGTGAAAACCTCATTACGGAATGCCACGCCGATGATGCGGACTTTAGTGTAGAGGTAATCCGCAATGAACACACCAAGGCCCAAGACTACCGCTGCATCAGTTACATTTACGAGCCGGGCAGCACCGGCTTTAGACCGATGGCGCAGTTAGTCGGTCGTGGACGAGGTGGGCAAATCTACTACCTCAACGACCAACTCGGCACCCCACAAGAGCTCATAACGGCGAATGGCGACATTGTCTGGAGTGGTGTTTACAAATCCTATGGCAACCTTGCCATAGAATACCGCACCGTACCACAAAACCTGCGCTTTCAAGGGCAGTATTTTGACGAAGACAAATTTGTCTGGAACAAATTTGAACAATGCTTTAGCATTGGCCCTGCAAGGGTGAGTATCAGGATGATACGAATAATCTGGGTTACATTATAATCGCTACCGCTATTACGACCCGTACACCGCCCGCTACATCAGCCAAGACCCAATAGGGCTTGCTGGTGGTGAAAATGCCTACCGCTACGTCCCCGACCCACTGGCTTGGATTGACCCGTTGGGGTTGTCGGATGAGTGTCCGGGGACAAATTCAGTAAAATATAGAAAATGGAACTAAGACACATTCAATTGTTGATGGAGTGGAAAGAACTGTGCATAGAAGTGGTAATGTAGGTGTTGTAACTGAAGGTAATGGCAAATTTGTTTTGATTATTTTAAGGGGGAAAACGCAATAATGAATTGGATATATCCCAATGTTATTAACTTTCTAAAAATCAAATGTTACTCTTTTTTGAATAAAGAAATCAGTGTAGAGGAAATACAATCTATCATTTATAATACGGAACATCAAATTTTATCTATAGAAGAAAAATGGTTAAGAGAATTACTTTTTAACATAGAGAATGAAATTGAATTATTACGTTACACAGTAGATAAAGAACAGCTAGAAACTGCTGTTGAACTGATTATTAAAAATCTACTAGCTAAACTAAAATAGCTCGGCTGTAAGAAATCAGCCTAGTTATTTACACTTCATGATTAAAATAATTCTCGAAAACCTCATAAGGAATTTTTCCCGAAATCGCTTTATAGGTTTAATTGTATTATAGTAGTTAATAAAATCGCTACCGCTATTACGGCCCTCACACAGGTCGCTACATCAGCCAAGACCGAATAGGACTGGCTGGTGGTGAAAATGCTTATAGCTATGTTCCCGCCCCACTGGCTTGGATTGACCCGTTGGGATTGTCGGGGTTGTCGGATGAGTGTCCGGGAATTAATGGGAATAATCTTCCGCCTTTAACTGCAGAGCAGCAACAATTAATCAAAAATGCAGAAAATATTTCAACGGCAAAGGCTGGTAAGCAGGTAACAGTACCGCGCGATTTGAATGAACAAATTTTTTGGCGACAAGTAGAAAAAAATCCAGCTTTGGGCGGAGAATTACCAGGAATGAATAACGATCCTCGCTTTCCTGAATCGGCTGGATTCAAAAAAATGCAGGCTATGCATAAACTTCCTGATGGTTCAAACATCAATATTCATTATCAATATAATTCATATACAGGAAAAGCATATGATATGAAAATAACATCAGTCAAACCCAAATGGCCACAACCAGGTGTATCGTTTATAGACAAATAAAAGGTTATATTATGAAAATTCAAGAATTAGATGGGACTATTATAGATGTATTTGCAATTTATTGGTTCAATGATAAAACTCTTTTTTTAGGGCTTCCTAAAAATTACGGAGGATTTATTGCATATAAAGCTACTGAAGTATCAGTAATTGAACCTCACATTAATTTTAAGACAGTATATTTTGAAAATAATTCAAAAGGTATTTTTCACTGGGCTTTAATTCAGGAATCTTTATTAGATGATTTAGTTGAACGAGACGAAGACGCATATAAACGTTTCCTTGAAATCATTAAATCAGAAAATTTAGTTAATCCTGAATTTTATTAGAAGATAATCAAATCCCTGCTTATTTTGTGGGGAGTAGAAAAAAATCCAGCTTTGGGTGGAGAATTACCAGGAATGAATAACGATCCTCGCTTTCCTGAATCGGCTGGATTCAAAAAAATGCAGGCTATGCATAAACTTCCTGATGGTTCAAACATCAATATTCATTATCAATATAATTCATATACAGGAAAAGCATATGATATGAAAATAACATCAGTCAAACCCAAATGGCCACAACCAGGTGTATCGTTTATAGACAAATAAAAGGTTATATTATGAAAATTCAAGAATTAGATGGGACTATTATAGATGTATTTGCAATTTATTGGTTCAATGATAAAACT